>JACDDF010000037.1 GCA_013817135.1 Nitrospirales bacterium | reverse complement strand
CAAGGCCAATGGGATCCCCACGCAATATAGTGATAGGCTCCTCGGTAGATGGGTCCAATTGGATCAGAAAATTCGTGACAAAGGCTACGTAGTCAGGAAGAAAATCATTCGGTGTCACTTTGTATTCCTGCGTTTTAATCCCTTCCCAGATGGAGAAGGTCCGCTTTGGGAAATAATAAAAATGATTGGGAAGATCCTTCATCATCATGCCAAGTTGCATGGGGTAATAAAAACGAATTCCGCAATAGAGCTTGGGAAATCCACTATTAAGAATCGTATCAACATACATTCCTGAAAACGATTTGTAGCCCAAAAGCTGCTCCTCAGGTCGAATAGGCGGAGACTGCCATTCAAACCCACTCCCTTTTCTTCGAATACGACAATCCGCCGGCGAACGGATCAACCACCCATATTGCCCTACGAAGCGAACCGGCCCGCAATCATCCGGGATGACCTTATATCCGCTGGCCGCAACCTCACGCTGCTCGGACAAGGGCATGTTGGTCATCAGCGGACGATGCGGATGAAAATCAAGCTTAAGTCGTTCAGGAGCAAAGGCCGTGGAATACTCCCGCTCCCAATAAATGACCCATTTTTCGTCTGTGCACCCCGGCAACGCACTCATGGAACGTCTTTCATGGTTGACCTGGAAGCGCCTGTCCTCGCTTGATCATCCATGCCACTTCCGCCACCCGCTTCCCCAACGCCCATGCATCGGCCCGCTCCACATCATTAATGCCAGGGCTGTCGCCTTCCGTGGTCGCTGAAGCACCAAACGCTCCTCCGTCACTCACCACAATCATCTTGTTCCCGAGCATGGCTGCAAGGATGGTCAGCATCGTCACCTCTTTCCCGCTGGATACTTGTCCACCCGTGGCAAACGCCGCTCCCACTTTATTGCGCATTTTCCATTCAGGAAACACGCCAAATTCAAACTGCCACCGGTCAAAAAAAGTTTTGACTTCACCTGACATATTCGACCAATACACCGGCGAACCCACTATGACGGCATCGCTGCCAAACAACTCATCGGCTGTCACCTGCCCTACCGTTTTCAGCAGTACGGTGGTCCCTTCAACCGATTCAGCACCTTTTTTCACGGCCTTGGCCATCTCGGCCGTATGACCGGACAGGGAATGATAGGCAACTAAGACCCGCAGGGAATGGCTAACCTGAGAAGCTTGCACTTGAGCGGAAACTTGTGCACACCCACAAAACCAAACAAGGGCAGCCAGAGCTACCCAAAGAATATTTCCCCGAGAAATCTTCATGGGAGATTCGAACTGGAATAATGGAGCCGACTATCCTGACCTGAAAGACCAACCAGGAAGGCCATCACGCTCCGCTACCGACGTTCAACTTCCTCGTCTATCTGTTCCTCTACTGACACATGGGTCAAAGCCCCTCGATAATCACACTTATGACACCGCACCCGGATTTCCTCCAACCACTTCTCTTGCACAAAATGTTGATGACATTTGGGGCAGGCAAATACCCCTTTGACATAATGTACCTGCTTCCGATACTTCATAACCAAACCCTCCAAAAATGAAATAAACGACCGGTGCTAGCCTGCCATAGGCCTTTTTCCAATTGCAAATTTTAATGCTTACGATCCCTCGACATGGCAGCCTATGGAATACATACTCAAAGGCTCCCTCAATTCTTTTGGATCGATGGGAGCTTAAGTCTCCTGGCATAATAACGAAAAAGCCACTTGGAGGTTAACCCTGCTCAAGACTCAGAGCCGTTGGGAGCTCCGATGACCCTGGTACGTTGTTTCCGGGGAAAATATTGGTCGTGAACTTTTTTGAGCCGTGCTTGCTCAACATGGGTATAGATTTGTGTCGTGGCAATGCTGGCATGGCCGAGCATCATTTGGACCGAACGAAGATCGGCACCATGATCCAATAAATGCGTGGCAAAGGAATGGCGAAGCATGTGAGGTGAAATCGGCTTTGTGATTCCTGCACGGGCCGTGCGATCTTTGAGGATTTTCCAAAAACATTGCCGGCTCATGGCCCCACCCAGCCGGGTGAGAAATAACGCCGAAGGCGTTCGCCTTTTGACAAAGGCAGGGCGGGAAGACTGCAGATACTCCGAGACCAATTGGCGTGCCTTATCTCCGATCGGAACGATTCGTTGTTTGTCCCGCTTGCCGGTCGCCTGCAAAAATCCCACATCCAGGTTGAGATGCGCGACTTCCAAATTGATGAGTTCAGACACCCGAAGACCGGTGGCATAGAGCAGTTCCACCATGGCGGCATCACGAGAATCCTCCCTGGTGGCCATGATAGGCAAATTGAGCAATCTGGTCACTTCCGCTTCGGACAACAACTTTGGCAATTGACTCCATTGCTTTGGCGTCCCTTTCAACATACCCTCAAAGGTCGGGTCATCTTTTCCCCTCTCAAGGGATTTATAGAAACCCCGGACAGAAGCCAGGCACCTCGCAATTGAGGAGGAGGCCAGGCCTTCGGCTTTCAAGCTGCTTAAGAATTGAAACCACAGTGGCTTGGAAAGATGTGTAGGATCGGCAATGTCATGTGTTCGAAAAAAAATCTCGAGCTTTCTGAGGTCCCGGCGATAGCTCTCAATCGTATTCGCGGCATAGCCCTGCTCTACTTGCAACATGGTCAGATAGCGATCGACGAATTCCTGCATCAGCTCTTTATGCCACCCTCATCTTCATGATGGAAGAACCCCAAACTTTTTGATGATCTCACCGGCCGTGGTCCGGTCGGGAGATTTTCTGACGTTCTTCTATTTTGGTAAGAGAACTTCCTGATATACTAAACAAGAAAAGTGTTGTCGTCACCGTGTTCTGCTCTTGAATTATCCACCCACATATTCATTCGGGTGTAGGACTGTTTCCATACGGACATACCCTTCCATTTCCAAGGCGTTTAGGTAAATTCCCTTTGACGGCTGTCTTACTCAAATATCTGTTGCTGCGAGCCCTATTGTGTCTCATCCTTGGGAGCTTGGGATCGTTGTTGGACCAGGGATGGTGGCCCTTCATGGGCGGAGGCACCAACCTGGCATTTGCCCAACAAGCTTCAACTTCCCCTCTTCTAGAACGGGCAAGATTGGAGCTGGAAGCAGGTAACCCTGCAGCCGCCATCACGATTCTCGAACAGTTGATTGATTCCTTCCCTCCTCCGGAGATCCTGGAAGAAGCCTATCTCTTGCAAGCGACCGCACTGAAACATGATCACCAGCCAACTGATGCCCTTACAGTTTTAAAGCAACTCCTGGAAGAATTTCCCTTTTCGCGTTCCACGAACCCGGCTCGTGTTTTGATGGCCGAACTCTATATCGAGTCACAGGACTATCAGCCAGCCCTGGATCAATTGTATCAGGCACTGGACTATGCCACTGATCTCGTCCTACGCCGGTCAATATTCCAATTGATCCGTCAAACCGAGTTAGCCAATCACAACCCGCTGGGCGCCGTAAAAGCTGTATTAAATGAAATGGGTCTGGCCGATCAAACAGAACGGCTCGAATTAGAAGGCATCGCTCAATCCCTGGTTTTGCAACAGTTAGACGAACCCGCCCTCCAGGAACTGGTGGAAGGTTATGCCTCCCGCTATCCAGGTGACATCGCGACCATCCGGCTGATTGAACTGCATACCGCCCACGGAGATGAGGTCCTGGCCGAACGGGATATCCGGGGATTTCTTAAACGCTTTCCCACCCACCCTTATGCTCAAACTGCGATGGCCCTCCTGCAATCATTTATCAGCAAGATCAAATTCCATACTCATATTGTGGCAGCCGCCCTGCCTTTTTCCGGTCCAATGAAACCCTATGGCACAGATTCGTTAAACGGCATTCGTCTCGCCCTCGAAATCGCCAAGGAACAATGGGGACTGACCTCGGTTGGGCTGGTCGTAAAAGACACCACAACTCTCACCGCCCCGTTACGCGTCGAGATTCAACAAATGCTTGATGAATTTCGGCCCATTGCGGTCGTGGGGCCCTTGTTGTCTCGTGAGATACAGGAACTCGGCCGACTCCCGGATGAAAATGCCATACCATTTGTCACCCCTTCTTCCACACTCTTGAACGTGCGGCAGTTTGGATCATTTTGGTTTAGTACCGCCATGACCTCATCCGTCCAAGCCAAACGCCTGGTAGAATATGCCATCCTAAAGCTGGGCTACCATCGCTTTGGCATTATTTATCCCCAAACAGCGTATGGACGTGAAATGGCTGATATGTTCGCTAAGGAAGTGTTGCACTCCGGAGGGGAAATTATCGCCTCTGAAGGCTATGCTGACGACCAGACCGATATTGGTGAACAATTACGCCACTTGAAAGAAAAAGATCTGGCCACATACGGCACGACCTCAAATGAAAAAACCAGAACCGGGGAAGATCGGGCAGTCTATACACCGGGGTTTGACGCCGTGTTTGTCCCAGGACAGCCGGTGCACTTAGCCCTCATTGCCGCGCAACTGGCATTTTATGACATGAATGTGCCGATTTTAGGCGGCAATAGCTGGCATAATCCTGAGTTGTTTCGATGGGCCAAGCACGATCTGGACGGCCATATTTTTGTCGATGGGTTTTTCCCAAACAGCCCTGACCCCAACATTCAGATGTTTGTTCAGCGGTATCGCAGTCAGTTTCAAAAAGAACCATCCCTCTTTGCCTTTCAAGCCTATGATGCGGCAACCATGGTTATGGAAACCATCCGCCAGGGGGCTCAATCCGGACAGGGGATCTGGGACCAACTTGTGCGACGCTCTGACTTGCCGGCGTTGAGCGGATTTGCCTCCTTTAGCTCCGCCGGCATTCTTAACCGGAGGCTCTACCTACTCCAGGTCAAGAATAAGACGTTTACCCAACTCAACTAAGCGACATGGATTCCCTTTCCTCTTTTCTCTATAACCTCTCTTTCATGCTGGTTCCACTCATGGCCGCGGTGGTCTTACACGAATGCGCCCATGGGTGGGTCGCGAATTTCTTTGGAGACCAGACCGCCAAAAACCTGGGACGACTCACCGTCAACCCCATACCGCACATCGACCTATATGGAAGCATCATTGTGCCACTGATGTTATCCCTGATTCCGGGAGGGTTTGTCTTTGGTTGGGCCAAACCCGTTCCGGTCAATCCCGCACAACTCCATAACCCCAGACGGGACATGGCGTTTGTGGCCGCGGCCGGACCACTCATGAATTTATTCTTGGCCATTATCAGCAGCCTGCTGCTCACCCTGTTCCTCTATCTCGACCCTACGCTCCAGGCCAATTGGCCTCCCCAGCCAGGAGTTGAACCACGACGGGATCTTCTCGGAATGATCTTGGTTCCCCTCACGGCCATGGCCTTGTCTTCCATGATTATTAATATCGTGTTATTTTCCTTCAATCTTCTGCCGGTTCCCCCCTTGGATGGGAGCCGGGTTCTCCGAAGTCTTCTCCCGGTCAAGTCCGCGGAAATCTTAAACCGGTTGGAGCCGTATGGCATGTTTCTTATTTTGGGACTTTTGATCCTGAATTCGTATATCCCAATTGTGAGCAGCTTTATCGGAATGGTGTTTCAGATCTTCCAACACCTCTTTTTACCTGCGTTTATCACTTAACTACGACCGGAATACCGACTATGACCACACGAGTACTCAGCGGCATGCAACCGAGCGGGTTCATGCATTTAGGCAATCTTCTTGGAGCGTTGGAAAATTGGAAATCTTTACAAACCCAATACGAATGTTATTTTTTTGTGGCCGACTGGCATGCATTGTCGACGAATTATGCCGACACCAGCCGGATTAAAGAATTCACACAGGAATTGCTGATTGATTGGCTGGCAGCCGGCATTGATCCGAATCGAGCTACCGTGTTTGTCCAATCCAGCATTCCCGAACACGCCATTCTTTATTTGCTTCTCTCTATGATTGTGCCTATTCCCTGGTTGGAGCGAAATCCTACGTACAAGGAAAAACAGGACGAAATTAAAGAAAAAGATCTCTCCACCTATGGGTTTTTGGGCTATCCCGTGCTCCAGGCTGCAGACATTCTGTTATACAAAACCGATATCGTCCCGGTCGGGAAGGATCAGCTTCCCCATTTGGAACTCACGCGGGAAATAGGCCGCCGATTCAACAATCTCTATTCGCCGGTGTTTCCTGAACCCAAGGAACATCTCACACAGTTTCCCAAAGTCATGGGCACCGACGGACGAAAAATGAGTAAAAGCTATGGCAATACAATCAATCTTTCCGATACCGAGCCGGTCGTCCGGCAAAAACTCAAAACCATGGTGACAGATCCGGCACGCGTTCGCCGGACCGACAAGGGCAATCCTGATGTCTGCCCGGTATTCGACTTCCACAAAATTTATTCATCTGCCGACGTCATCAAACAGGTTGACCAGGATTGCCGCACGGCTGCTATAGGATGCATTGATTGCAAGCGACAAGTTGCCGACGCCATGGTGGAACGCTACGGACCAATGTGGGACAAACGGGCCACCATCCTTCAACATCCTGAACAAACGCAGGAAATGGTAGAAGAAGGACGGAAACGCGCCTCTCACGTGGCGCACGAGACGATGCAGGAAGTGAAAACCGCGATGAAAATTCTCTGGTAACCTCAAATCGCCTAATCCCGAGCACCTTCTGGAGAAGAATACTTCTACAGAGAGACCAACAAGGACCACAATTTCACGTTCCTCATTCCAAAGTGCGCACAAAGAAACCACATTCACGGGAATAGCGTGACTTTACAAAGGCAAATTCCTCTCACAACCCAGGCAAATGAGGAACTTTCTTGAGCCAGATTCGCGATATTTTCTTGACTTCATGCTATTGTGAAATTACGATCATATACCTATGAAAGACTCCCTTATTTTCATTTAGTTAGGTATATCAAACTATGAGTATCCGCGTTGCCATTAACGGGTTTGGTCGCATCGGAAGAAATTTTTTCCGGACTTGTTTCAATGATCCTGCCATCGAGATTGTGGCCATCAATGACCTAACTGACTCAAAAACCCTGGCCCATCTTTTGACCTATGACTCGATTCATGGAAAATTTCAAGCCGATATTCAATGTGGCCCAGGCTTTTTGACCGTCAATGGGAAGAAGATTCAGATCCTGGCCATCAAAGACCCTCAATCTCTGCCTTGGAAAGAAGACCAGATCGATTTCGTCATTGAATCCACTGGTCGATTTACCGACCGGCAAGGCGCGGGACAACACATTTCCGCCGGAGCCAAACGGGTCATCATTTCAGCACCCGCCAAAGACCCGGATATCACGATCGTGTTAGGAGTGAATGACTCCAACTATAATCCTCAACAACACTTCATCATATCCAACGCCTCTTGTACGACGAATTGCCTTGCTCCTGTTTCGAAAATCCTTTTACAGGAATTCGGCATCAAGCATGGGTTTATGACCACCATTCATTCTTATACCAACGATCAACAACTGCTTGATTTGCCTCATAAAGATTTACGACGGGCACGGGCGGCCACCTTATCCATGATTCCCACGTCAACCGGGGCGGCCAAAGCTTTGTATCTGGTCATCCCGGAATTGAAAGGGAAAATTGATGGCATGGCCATTCGAGTGCCGACCCCCAATGTATCGCTCATTGACCTTTCAGTTGAAGTCGAACGCGATTGTGATGCGGCAACGGTAAACGCGGTCTTTCAACAAGCTGCTCAGAGCTCGCTAAAAGGTTATTTGCAGGTCTCTGAAGACCCCATCGTTTCAAGTGACCTCAATGGATGCTCCTATTCTGCCACCGTGGACGCACCGCTTACTTCAGTCGTGAATAAACGGTTCGTCAAGGTGTTTGCCTGGTATGACAATGAATGGGGATATTCGTGCCGTTTACACGATCTGATCAATGTACTCGCTCAACATTGATAAATTCACATCCCTTCAGGAGCATCCGGCTTTCCCCCGACAAACAGCCATTAACACCGGAAGGGAAAGGAAGGCATGAAGCACCTTAAAAAACAAACGATTGATCAGGTTGACCTTCGGAACAAACGCGTACTCATACGCGTGGATTTTAACGTTCCACTTGATGAGGCCTGCCAAATCACTGACGATTCCAGGATTCGGGCGGCCCTTCCCACCATCAATCGTGCCGTGGATGAAAACGCTGTCGTCATTCTTTGCTCTCACTTAGGACGCCCGAAGGGAACTATCGACCAGTCGCTCAGCCTGGCTCCCGTCGCCAAGCGACTCCAGCGACTGTTGAATAAACCGGTCGAATTTGTTGGCGATTGCATCGGGCTGGCAGTTGAAGCTGTCGTCAATAAAGCCAAACCCGGCGATGTGGTCGTATTAGAAAACCTGCGCTTTCATCCGGAAGAAGAAGAAAACGACGACCAGTTCTCGGCACAATTGGCCTCATTGGCAGATGTGTACATCAATGACGCATTTGGAACCGCCCACCGGTCTCATGCCTCCACCGTTGGCATCACCAAATATGTAAAAGTATCCGCAGCAGGATTTCTGATGAAACGGGAAGTCGAAGCCCTCGAAGGCACGGTGGAGAACCCCGTTCGTCCGTTTGTGGCCATTTTGGGAGGGGCAAAAGTTTCGGGGAAAATCGGGGTCATTGAAAATCTTGGCAAGGTGGTTGATAAAGTCATCATCGGTGGCGGCATGGCCTTTACCTTTATCAAGGCAATGGGATTGGAGATCGGCCAATCTCTCGTGGAAAAAGATATGCTGGACTTTGCCAAACGCATTCACGAACAGGCGATGGCTCAAAAAATCAAATTTTATCTCCCCGTGGATTGTGTCGTCGCCGCCAGTCTCGATCCTGAAGCGGAAACAAAAATTGTCCCCGTACAGGAAATCCCGGTGGGCTGGTATGGTATGGACATCGGCCCTGCGTCGGTCCGCCTGTTTAGTGAAGCCGTCCAAAACGCCAAAACGATTTTGTGGAATGGCCCCATGGGGGTCTTTGAGCGTGATGCATTTTCTCGCGGGACCTATGCCATGGCCCATGCTGTGGCCAATGCCTATGCCAAGACGATTGTGGGTGGAGGGGATACGGCTCTCGCCGTGTATCGAGCAGGAGAATCGGAAAGTATGTCCTTCATTTCCACCGGTGGTGGTGCCGCACTCCAACTCCTGGAAGGCAAGCATATGCCAGGGCTCGCAGCCTTACCCGATCGTGCTTGATCCCAACGACCCACTTTTTTTACTTCCAAAAATTAAGAGGACCTCATGTTGCGTCGATTCATTGTCGGCAATTGGAAAATGCACAAGACCATTTCCCAGGCCGAGTCCCTGGTGAACGATATTCTCCAGATTTATCAACCACAGGCCTCGATAGAATTGGCCATCGCTCCGCCATTCGTATCGTTGGCAGCAGTTTCACGCCTTTTGGCCTCCACACCCATCAAATTGGCCGCCCAAAATACCTGCGCAAATGACGAAGGCGCCTTTACCGGAGAAATTTCGCCACCCATGTTACGGGACGTCGGCTGTCACTATGTCATTATTGGGCATTCCGAACGACGGCATATTTTCGGAGAAACCGACCAGGATATTAATAAAAAAGTCCACGCCGCCCTCCACCATGCCGTGTTACCAATTTTGTGTGTCGGGGAACGTCTGGAAGAGCGCCAATCCAATAAAACACAGGCAGTCATTCAGCATCAATTACAAGCCGGACTTGAAGGTCTCGATTCGAAAAATTTTGCAGAGATCACCATCGCCTACGAACCTGTCTGGGCCATTGGAACCGGCCAGGCGGCTACCGTCGACCAGGCGGCCGAGGTCCATGGCCACATCCGGTCCTTTCTCGCCACGAAATGGGGCATCAAACCTGATCAAACCAGAATCATTTACGGCGGGAGCGTGACCAAGGATAATGCCAAAAGTCTCTTTCAATCTCCACAAATAAATGGGGCTCTTGTGGGAAAAGCTTGTTTGAATTCCGAATCCTTTGTTAAGATAGCCGAATTAGCTGCTTACAATTAACCATAAACACGGCAATAAACACGCACACATTATGTACACTCTGACTGTCATTCTTCATATCATAGTCTGTTTTCTCATGATTGCCGCCATCTTGCTCCAAGCAGGAAAAGGCGCTGAGATCGGTGCATCGTTTGGAGGGTCTTCTCAAACGGTGTTTGGAAGCCGCGGCCCCGGTACGTTTCTGAGTAAAATCACCGTGGGAGCCGCTATTGTGTTTATGCTGACATCCCTCAGCCTGGCTCTCCTTTCTAAACAGGCCAATACCTCGTCCACGGTGATAGATCTTCACCCAACCTCACATCATGAATCGTCTTCTCCATCGACTCCCGCGGCAACTCCTCCAACGGAAACCAACGCAGCTGAACCAACGACAGAGACAACTGCCGCCCCGACTACTCCATAAACTATTTCATTTGCTGAGTCGGCAACGATTTTGACCGCTGGACAACTGGTGGAATGGCCCAGGATCATGGGGCCACCTATTAGA
>JACDDF010000563.1 GCA_013817135.1 Nitrospirales bacterium | reverse complement strand
ATGTTGGCGGGCCCTTTCGGATCCGACCGACAACGCATTTTCCCCTCCCAATAGCTCCCTTTCCGCCTTTCCAGGTGCGCCGACAAGGGCCTATCCTGGCTCATGTTATTCTCTCTAGATGAAGAATCTTTCATGTCCGCTTCATAGCTCCTTCATGTAGATGGTCTATTCTGTATTCATGAACAGCCGGTTAATTCCATCAATTCCCTACCAAGGAGGATGTATCATGAAGCGGGTCCACACATTCAGTCTATTGGGCGCCTCAGTGTTGTTGTTGACTTCCGTTGGATTGGCCATGAGTGAGGACGGCAGGGAAAAGGTCACCGTGGCCAGCCTGCCCACGTCGGTCACCATGGAAGAAGCCATTAAAACCGCCACGACTCAATTTCCAGGGAAGGTGCTTGAAGCCGAACTGGAAAGTGAAGACGGGAAGGTGATCTATGAGGTCGAAATCGTCAACGCGACCGGAGAGATCAGGGAGGTTGAGATTGATGCCAATCCGGAAAAATCCTGAGTTCTGAACTCGAAGACCAGGATGCGCACGAGAAGGGCGCCTCCCACAAGGATTCTGAAAAATCCTAAGAGAACAGCAAGGCCCCATGTGCAAGAGGGCATGGGGTCTTCTTTCGTCTCTCCACGCTGACGACACACAGGAATAATTATGCTGGCGCTGCGGTTACATCCCATGTTCGTACATTTTCCCATCGCCTTGCTCTTTACCACTGTGCTATTTGATGCCGCAGGAGCCTGGTTCAAATGTGAGAATTTCCGTGACGGCGCCTTATGGCTTCTTATCCCCGGTCTTCTCGGAGGGGTGGCTGCCGGCATGGCTGGCGATTGGGCAGAGGAGGCGGCTGAAAAGGCCGGAACTACCAAATCGATGATTGAGCCTCACGAGACGCTCGCCTTCGTGGCCTTGGGAATTTTTGGAGTCCGCCTATTGGGTCGCCTGGGGCTGCGAAACCAATTTACGTGGAAGACCTTTGCCCCGTATTTTTTGATTGCGGCGATCGGATTAGGCACACTAAGCGCCATGGGTCACTATGGCGGAGATTTGGTCTAGGAACAAGAAGAAGGGGCTGCCCTTACTCACAAAGCTGGACCCAATGTGTCGGAGTATACCCGACCCTAACGGTTGTAATTTTCAGTGGGAGACAGATGCGTATTCTCTTAGTGGAAGATGATTCAAGTGTGTCGGGATTTATTGTGAAAGGCTTGCGGGAGGAGCAGTATGCGGTCGACCTCGCCACCGACGGTGAGATGGGATTGGCCATGGCCGAGAACACGACCTATGACGTGATCATTCTGGATATCATGCTCCCCAAGATGCATGGCATTGACGTCTGCCGCCGGCTTCGAGCGAAACGCCAGGCCACGCCCATTCTTCTATTGACGGCACGGGACGCCGTTGAAGATCGCGTGACCGGTCTGGATACCGGCGCAGATGATTATTTAACGAAACCGTTTGCCTTTGCCGAATTATTGGCACGCCTCAGAGCGCTGCTCCGCCGTGGCAGTGCCCAGCCCAGCCCTCGCATCACGATCGCTGACCTGGAGCTGGATCCGGTTTCCCACCGTGTCTCCCGGGCTGGCCAGACCATCGTGCTGACCAACAAAGAATATTCACTTCTGGAATATCTCATGAGAAATACGGGACGGGTGTTGACCCGGACAGCCATTACCGAACATGTGTGGGACATTCACTATGAGTCCGTCACCAACATTGTGGATGTGCACATTAAAACCTTGCGCAGCAAAATGGATCGAGACTTTTCTCCTCAGTTGATCCATACGGTGCGCGGCGCTGGCTATGTCTTAAAAATCTCCGAGGCCTAACGCATGCAGGCCTTTCGTACTCGAATACGTCGTGTCGCCCTAGGCTTCATCATGATCCTCTTGGGGCTTTTTAGCCTGCTCCTGTACCTGGGACTATCCACAATTTTACACCGCCATATCGATGGAGAACTGGTGGCACTCGCACAAGAGGAAAGTCTCCGCGTGGACCTGGCGACCGACCATGTTCATGTGTCTCCTCACCGGAAGGATGAAGAAGACGAATTAGAAGGATTTGATGACGAAGATGAGTTACAGCAGGCCATCCGCTACAGCGCCATTCTGGATCACGCCGGCCGTATTCTCTGGAGTGGCCAGAGCACAGACAACCGGCCTCCCGTGGCATCTCAACTCATCACGCAAGTCCTTAAGGGAGAAACCGTTTTCGAAACGATTTACGATCCAGGCCATTCCCCCATTCGCCGTATCTCAATTCCTCTCATCATTGAAGACCACGGACGATTCATTTTACAAACGGAAAAGTCCTTGCAATACATTCAGGAAACCCTTCAGTGGTTGGCGTGGTTACTCTGTGGCACCTCCGCGATTTCACTCCTGTTTGCCTGGTGGGGAAGCGGGCGATTGGCTCGTGAAGCATTGGCGCCTGTGGAGACCTTAAGTCAGACAGCCGAAACCATTTCCGGGCAAACCCTTTCGACCCGTTTGACGCTCACCGCCCCCTACACAGAATTTCAACGCCTCGCTCAGACCTTTAACGGCATGTTGGATCGTTTGGAACAAGTA
>JACDDF010000562.1 GCA_013817135.1 Nitrospirales bacterium | reverse complement strand
TCCTTAAAGGCATTTTTAGAAAAAATATCCAACTTTCCTGAAAGACTCATGACAGGCAAGCCATTCATTGTTCGTTCTTTAATAATCATGGGGCTGTTGAATATTTCAAAAATTTTGCCATTTCATAAGCAAATGAATACCCGAAACCCACCAGAGAAAAATAGTGGAGTGTTCAAAAATGCTCGTCCAGCAAGGCCGCAGCCGCTTGGACGAGCAGAGCGTACGGAGGAGTACGTGAGCACGGCCAAGGGGCGAGAACGCCGCTGGTGGCATTTTTCAACACTCCCAATCATGGCTCAGCATTGATCCTTCTTTCTCCCTAGCCCGATCCACAAGAGATTAGCCCATGTTCCAGCGCTTTTGGTGGGTCTATCGGATCATCTGTAGGGAATCTTGAGGATTATGGCCTATTGCAGGACCTTTTACCGGCGTTGCTCGATTCCTTGAGCCCCTTTTTCCATATTCCCATTTAAATGAAGGCCTGGCACACAACACATGGGAACCCACAAAGGCAGGCAAGCCTCTTGAACAAAGACAAACAAAGGGAGCTCTTTTATCCTCCATCTGAATGCCCTTTCAGGATCGACCCAATGTCACGGAAAGCAGCTCCTGAGAATCTCCACGCTGAACTCTGAGCTCCACAACTTGCCCGGGTTCCGTTCGCTCAATCAAATAATTTTTTAATTGTGCCGGTGTGGTGATAGGCACATCATTAATGGCCACCAGCACATCGCCTTTTTGAAATCCCGCATAACGTGAGGGACCGGTCGCTTTGGCCACGACCAGCGCCCAACGACTTCCCGTCCTCAATGTTTGGAGCTGAATCCCCAGCACCGAAAACCCCGGAACCCTGTCAGCCAAGACGGCGGTCACCACTCGTTGAACCAACGGGCCCGGGAGGACAAAAGCCAATCGGGCACACCGCCGATCTTCATGCTTCGTCTCCGTTTGAATGATGGCATGCATGAGACCCACCAGTTGTCCATGTTGATTCAATAACCCCCCACCAGAATTGCCACTACACACGGACATATCCACCTGCATTAATCGACTATTCACCGTCGGCAAAAAGGTATTGGGATTTCCAGTCGTGCCAAAATTAATAGCCGGGCCCCAACCCAGTGGATACCCGACAGTAAAGACCTGATCGCCATAGGTGACATCTTCATCGGCAAACGTGACATGCGCTTGGGGCCAATCCGATTCGGGACCCTGGAGTTGATACACAGCCACATCCAGGTAGGCATTCGCTCCCTGTCGGGTGGCCGGCAACTCAAACAAATCGTCCGTCACCACATGAATGGTGTCCGGGATAATGACTTTTCCTCCCTCTGTACGCTCTACCGCATGCCGTGCCGTCACAATCACTCCCCCGCCAATATGGATTCCCGATCCGCGAATACTGACCGGCAGCCCATAGTCATTATCGGAAATCTCAGGTTGATCAGCCGGAAGAATCCCGACTGTCGCCAACTTGGCCTGTTCAATGGCATGGGAAATCGGCATTGCCCGAACCTCTCCCAACCCCGGTAACAAGCCAAGGCCTACAAAAAAAACGAACCCGATGAGAATCGACCTGTCATCACTCATCCATACCCCCAGCGTTTCAGAATGGCCCCCATAGCGAGAAACAAGCCTCATCATTCGAAACCGACTCACTCTCTCGCGGATATCCAACAAGAACACAGGTAACGTAAGCTTCATCTATGCACATCTCAGCCACAAGATCAAAGCGTTATTGTCTGGCAGATGAGAGCGGCCCTATTGTTTGGGCTACTTGCCCGCCATACCTTCGTTTCAGGATGGATGACCCCTATCCTTCAGCCCACAGTACAAGGCTTTCATCTGCTGATAGGAATAATGGGCATTTCTTCCACTCGGATTTGGCAACACATAGACGGGGACACCACTAAGAGAAAGAGATTGCAGGCCAACCTGAATTGGGTTTTCCATCGACCGTTGAACACCCCTTGTCGCCTCCTTGGACGAGAGAAGCATGCGGGCGATAGTGACCCCTAACAAGGCCACGAGTCGAGGTTGATAGGTCGAAATTTTTGTCAGTAATACCTGATGCCCTTGAAGAAAATCCTGCTTTCCCAAATCTTGCACACCCGCGGTCGGCCGGGCAATCAGATTGGTGAGCCCATATCCGAAATCAGGCAATCGCCAATCATCCTGATAGGTCAGGACAGAGGGAATCAGCCCGGCGTCAAACAGCAATTTCCAAAACCGGTTGGAAGGTCCGGCATAATGATGACCGACCTCAGCCGATCGCAGACCCGGGTTAATGCCAACAAAGAGAATGGATAACCCCGGAGCCAGATAATCGGGTAGACCTGAATGCTGATGACTTGCGGACATACGTCCCCGATCCTTGGATACACTGCGGGCCTTCATACCTTGATTATACAGAGCCAGGGATTTTGCTGTGTTGCCTCACGGCTGCCAATGGAGGGGAGGATACGAGAAGAGTGCGGAGAAAAAACGGAAATGCTAGAAGTAGGATTTCATCTCAATCGGCCACCTGGCAAAAACCGAATCGCGATTTATTTGGAAGCCTGTTTCGTTTGAATCTCGG
>JACDDF010000036.1 GCA_013817135.1 Nitrospirales bacterium | reverse complement strand
GAGGTAGGGCATGGCGAAGGCGAAGTTTGAGCGGAAAAAGCCGCATGTCAATGTGGGGACGATCGGGCATGTCGACCATGGCAAGACGACATTGACCTCGGCGTTAACCAAGGTAATGAGTGGTGCGGGTAAGGCCAAGTTCATCCCCTACGATGAGGTGGCCAAGGCCAGTGAAAGCCAGGGTCGACGGGATCCGACCAAGATTCTCACCATTGCCATTTCGCATGTGGAATATGAAACGGATAATCGGCATTATGCGCACGTCGACTGCCCTGGGCATGCGGATTATGTGAAGAACATGATCACGGGGGCGGCGCAAATGGACGGCGCGATTTTAGTGGTCAGTGCCGCTGATGGGCCGATGCCGCAAACGCGGGAGCATATCTTGTTGGCGCGGCAGGTGGGCGTACCCTTTATTGTGGTCTTTTTGAATAAAGCGGACAAGGTTGAGGACAAGGAGTTGTTGGAGTTGGTGGAATTGGAAGTGCGGGAGTTGCTCACGAAGTATGGCTTCCCGGGCGATGATGTGCCGGTAGTCATCGGGTCAGCGATCAAGGCCATTGAAGAGGATCAGAGTGAGGTGGGGGTCCCGTCAATTCTGCGCTTGTTGGAGGCCGTCGATAGCTACATCCCGACCCCGCAGCGGGCCATTGATAAGCCGTTTCTCATGCCGATTGAGGATGTCTTTACGATCAGCGGTCGGGGGACGGTGGTGACGGGCCGTGTTGAGCGTGGGGTGGTCAAGGTGGGCGATGAAATTGAGATTGTGGGGCTGAAGCCGACGCAGACGACGATTGTCACGGGCGTGGAAATGTTCCGGAAGGTGTTAGATGAGGGGCAGGCGGGTGACAATATTGGAGCGCTGTTGCGGGGCACGAAGAAAGAGGATGTGGAGCGGGGCATGGTGTTGGCCAAGCCGAAGAGTATTACGCCGCATACGAAATTCAAGGCGGAAGTGTATATTTTGACGAAGGATGAGGGCGGGCGGCATACGCCGTTTTTTAATGGGTATCGTCCGCAGTTTTACTTCCGGACGACGGATGTCACGGGGATCGTGCAATTGAGCCCGGGGGTGGAGATGGTGATGCCGGGGGATAATGTGTCGTTTGAGGGGGAATTGATCTCCCCGATTGCCATGGAGCAAGGGGTGCGATTTGCAGTGCGAGAAGGGGGCCGAACGGTTGGAGCCGGGGTAGTCACGGAAATCGTCGCGTAAGAACATAGGGGTGTATCGATGAGAGTCATTATTTCTCTAGCGTGCGGAGATTGCAAGCGTCGAAATTATTCGACAATGAAAAACAAGAAAAACGATCCAGATCGGTTGGAAGTTAAAAAATATTGCCGCTTTTGTCGAAAGCATAGCCCTCACAAAGAGGTGAAGTGATTAATGGTATGGGTCATATCAGGTTGCGTGCAGGTTGGAGGGGCATGGTGTCAACGGCTAGCACGTCGGTCTCCAAAACCGAAAGTCCGGGTTCGAATCCCTGTGCCCCTGCCATAATTGTTCGTGGGTTTAATGTGCATTAAATGTAAGAGACGTTTATTGTCGGGGTTTCGAAAAAGGCTGAGGGGGTAGGTCGTGTTGAAGAAGGTATGGTTTTCCATTACGGAATTTTTGTCTGACGTGGGTGGGGAACTTAAAAAAATTTCTTATCCTACTAAGTCTGAGACGATCGGATCGACCACGGTGGTTTTGTTGTTTTGCGTGATCATGTCCCTGTACCTCTCTGTGGTGGATTCATTTCTCGTTTGGTTAATTAGCAGGGTTATTTAGGATCTAAAGAAGGGAATTCATGTCGAGTCATTGGTATGTCATTCACACCTATGCGGGATATGAGGGGCGGGTTCGGGCCGGAATTGTTGAGCGGGCGAATCAATTAGGCATGGCGGATTCTGTGTCGCAAGTTCTTGTTCCTACTGAGGATGTAGTGGAATTTAAAGAAGGAAAACGCCGAGCCTCTAAACGAAAATTCTTTCCCGGGTATGTTCTGCTTGAAGCGAACGGTCCGCTTGGGGATGAGGTCGTTGCTATGATCAAGGAGACCCCCAAGGTGACTGGTTTTATTGGAGGGGGAACCAGGCCAATTCCGCTTGATCCTGAGGAGGTCGCCACGCTTTTAAAGCAGTTGGAGTCTGGGGTGACGGCCCCAAGAGAGTTGGCGAATTTTTCAAAAGGGGACAATGTCCGAATTGTGGATGGCCCATTTTTGGGCTTCAATGGATTAGTGGATGATGTGGATCAGGATCATGGTCGGGTTAAGGCGCTAGTCAGTATTTTTGGTCGATCAACCCCGGTGGAATTGGCGTTTTCTCAGGTTGAGCGGGTTTAGAGTCAAGTGGAGTACTCCTTTTTTATTTTAAGTATTACGCAAGTCGATGTAAGGTAGGTGAAGGCATGGCCAAAGAAGTAACTAGTCAGATTAAATTGCAGATTCCTGCTGGAAAAGCCAATCCTGCTCCTCCTGTTGGGCCTTCCTTGGGGCAACATGGAGTGAACATTATGGAGTTTTGTAAACAGTTTAATGCTAGGACCCAGAAGCAAGAGGGAAGCATTATCCCTGTGGTCATTTCTGTTTATAAGGATAGAAGCTTTAGCTTCGTGACCAAGACTCCTCCGGCATCAGATTTACTGAAGAAGGCTGCAGGTATCATCAAGGGTTCAGG
Organism: Nitrospirales bacterium; assembly: GCA_013817135.1. Lineage (GTDB taxonomy): Bacteria > Nitrospirota > Nitrospiria > Nitrospirales > UBA8639 > Nitrospira_E. Next base: position 7,814 of record JACDDF010000036.1, on the reverse strand, counting down.
GATTCCTCATAAAAATAAAGTTGGGACAATCACTCTGGCACAGCTAGAGGACATTGCTAAGTTGAAAGTAGAAGATTTAAATGCCAGTGATATTCCAGCTGCGATGAATGTGATTGCAGGAACTGCGAGAAGTATGGGCATTACGGTTGAGGGGTAAATAATATTGTGAGGCTTTTAACAGAGGGTATGCGCCGTGGGAAAGAAATTTGAATCGGCTTTAGCGAAGGTAACAAAGGGCCTGTATTCATTGGAGGAGGCGAGTGACCTGGTTAAGCAGGCTGCTTTTGCCAAATTCGATGAGACGGTAGAACTGTCACTTTGCCTTGGGGTAGATCCCAAGCGTGCGGATCAGATGGTTCGCGGGACCACGGTCCTTCCTCACGGAACGGGGAAAAAAGTCAGAATTTTAGTGATTGCAAAAGGAGAAAAAGAACAGGAGGCCAGGGAGGCTGGGGCCGATTTTGTGGGGAGCGATGACCTTTTGCAGAAAATTCAAGATGGGTGGCTGGATTTTGACTCCATGATTGCGACCCCAGACATGATGGGTGCTGTCGGAAGAATGGGTAAAGTTTTGGGGCCACGAGGGTTAATGCCAAATCCCAAAACTGGAACGGTGACCTTTGAAGTTGGGAAAGCGATTCAGGAGATCAGAAGGGGGAGAGTTGAGTATAAGGTGGATAAGGCAGGCAACATTCATGTTCCTGTTGGAAAAGTTTCTTTTCAGGGGCAACAAATTAGAGAAAATGCCCAGTCGGTTTTTGATTCCATCATGAAGGCTAAGCCCTCTTCCAGTAAAGGGAAGTATGTGAAAAGTGCGACATTATCCAGCACGATGGGACCGGGTATCCATCTAGACGGAGTCGCGATTGCAAAGCAGGTCAGTTGAAACTTTAATCTCAGCAGGTGAGTTCGAGGTATGAAAAAAACTGATAAAAATGAAGCTGTGGCAGTCATGCATGAACAATTCGCTCGAGCGCGGATAGCCATCGTAACAGAATGCGCAGGCATGCCCGTGAATCAAATAAATGATTTGCGGAAAAAACTTCGGCAGGCGAAGTCAAATTTCCATGTGGTGAAGAACACGCTTGCCGTAAGGGCTATTGCGGGAACAGGCCTTGTTCCTTTGCAACCCTTCTTTAAGGGTCAATCGGCATTGGTAATTGGATACGATGATCCCGTTTTGCCCGCGAAAGTTATTCGTGATTTTATTAAAAGTGAAAAATGTGAAGAGAAATTGCTGCTCAAGGGGGCAATTCTGGACGGAGTCGAGTTAGATACTGCTCGTATCTCGGCTGTGGCGGATTTGCCGTCAAAGACAGAATTGTTGTCGATGTTGTTGTCGGCCTTCCAAGGGCCAATTCGAGGTTTTGTCGGGGTATTAGGTCAAATTGTAAGAAGTATTGTTGCGGTATTAGCCGCAATACAAGAAAACAAAACGCAGAAAGGAGAAGGGGAGATGAGCGCAACAGAGACTAAAATGTCAAAAGAAGATTTCATTAAGGTTATAGAGGGCATGAGTGTCCTGGAATTGTCTGATCTTGTTAAGGGTCTGGAGGATCGATTTGGTGTGACGGCAGCTGCCCCGGTTGGTGTCATGGCTGCTGCAGCGGGCGCTGCGGCTCCTGCCGCTGAAGAACAGACGGAGTTTACGGTAGTCCTGGGTACTGCCCCAGCGGATAAAAAGATTCAAGTCATCAAGGTGGTGCGAGAGATTACAGGGTTGGGCTTGAAGGAAGCCAAAGACCTCGTTGAAGCGGCCCCGAAGGCGGTGAAGGAGGGCGTGTCCAAAGAGGAATCTGAAACTATTAAGAAAAAACTTCAAGACGTTGGTGCAACTGTAGAAGTAAAGTAGTGTTTCCCTCATTTTGAGGACTCGGTGTGGAGACTTAGGAAGTTTCGAGGGCCAGCAGGAAGCTGAAGTGGCCGTTAATCCTTAAGGAGACAGGAATGGGACAACCAGCCTTTGAGGGCAGTGTTCAGCGACATAGCTTTTCAAAAATTCGCTCACATATTGAAATTCCGGATTTAGTTGAAGTGCAGCGCCGATCTTATGAGGAATTTTTGCAGGCGGAAACATTGCCGGATCGTCGTGAGGACAAGGGATTGCATGCAGCGTTTAAAAGTGTGTTTCCCATTATGGATTATAATAATTCGGCCATTTTAGAATTTTCCAGCTATTCTTTGGGAACTCCAAAGTATGACACTAGGGAATGTATTGAGCAGGGAATGACCTTTGCTGCACCTTTAAAACTTCGTGTGCGGCTGGTCGTTTTCGATCAACAAGATAAAAGTGTGAAAAATAGGGTGTTGGATGTTAGAGAGCAAGAAGTCTATGTCGGGGAGCTGCCTTTGATGACCGACCGCGGCACCTTTATGGTGAATGGCACGGAGAGGGTGGCAGTTAGTCAGTTGCATCGATCGCCTGGGCCATCATTTGGCCATGATAAGGGCCGAACACATTCAAGTGGCAAAGTCTTGTTTTCTGGTCGGATCATTCCTTATCGGGGGTCGTGGCTGGATTTTGAATATGATGCCAAAGATATTTTGTATGTACGAATTGATCGCCGCAGGAAGATGCCGGCGACAATTTTATTAAAAGGTTTTGGTTTTAGCACGGATGATCTTCTTAAGATGTATTACCCCGTAGAGGAAGTGCGCGTCGAGAATGGTGCCTTGCTCCGCAAGCTGGATCCCGACATTCATGCAGGATTGAGATCTCCTTCCGACCTCTTTGAGAAGGGTTCTGGCGAACTATTAGTCAAAGAAGGTGCCAAGCTCAATAAAACCCTCATGGGGCGTATCCGTGCAGCTGGAATCAAAGATATTCCTATCAAACAAGAAGATTTGGTTGGTCGAGCCGTCTTAACCGAACTGGTGGATCCTGGGACTCAGGAGGTAATTTTAGAAAAAAATCAACGACTCACGGCATCGGTGATGGAGCGAATTCTGGAAAGTGGAGTTGAAGGATTTAAGGTTATTTACCTGGATAGCCCTACCACCAGTCCTGTCATTCTGGATACATTGGAAGCCGAGCGGACCAATTCAAAGGAAGAAGCCTGGGTTGAAATTTATAAACGCCTTCGGCCTGGGGAGATGCCATCCATCGAGTCGGCAAAGTTGTTGTTTGAAAATCTCTTTTTAAATCCCAAGCGTTATGACCTTTCCCCTGTTGGTCGGTTGAAAATGAACAAGCGATTTAACCTTGATTTGTCAATGGAGCAAAGGACGTTATCCGCTCAAGATATTGTGGAAGTGGTGAGATGTTTAGTGGATCTTAAAGCTGGAAAAGGTGCAGTTGATGACATTGACCATTTAGGAAATCGTCGTGTTCGTTCAGTTGGTGAGTTATTGGAAAATCAAATCCGTATTGGTCTGGCTAGAATGGAACGAAGCATTAAAGAGCGGATGAATCTGTTAGATATGGAAACCGTGTTGCCCCATGACCTGATCAATGCGAAACCTATAGTCGGTGCCATTAAGGAATTTTTTGCCGGTAGTCAGTTGTCGCAGTTTATGGATCAAACTAACCCGTTGGCAGAGATCACCCATAAACGCAGACTGTCTGCATTGGGGCCAGGTGGTTTGACAAGGGAACGTGCAGGTTTTGAGGTGCGGGACGTTCATCCGTCTCATTATAGTCGTATTTGTCCTATTGAAACTCCAGAGGGACCCAATATTGGGTTGATTACTTCATTAGCTACCTACGCTCGGATCAATGAGTTTGGTTTTATTGAAGCTCCATTTCGGAAAGTTAAAAAAGGTCGGGTAACAGACGAGGTTGAATTCCTCTCGCCTTTGGATGGAGATCAGGTTGTTATCGCTCAAGCTAATTCAGCGATGGATAAGGATGGGACGCTCACGTCGGAAACGATTACGGCTAGAGAAGCAGGGGAATTTGTGACCACTACTCCAGATAAGGTGGACTATCTCGATGTATCTCCTAAGCAGGTAGTCAGCGTGGCGACTGCGTTAATTCCATTTCTTGAGCATGATGACGCCAACCGGGCGCTTATGGGTTCGAATATGCAACGCCAGGCAGTCCCCACAATTAAAAGTGAGGCCCCTTTGGTCGGAACGGGAATGGAAGCTGTCGTAGCAAGAGATTCTGGATATTTGGCTATCGCTCAACGAGATGGGATTGTTGAGTCGGTTGATGCGAGAAGAATTGTAGTGAGAACTGGACTCAAGGAAAAGGATGACAAGAAAAAAGGTTCCCGTATTCTGGATACCTATGATTTGATTAAATTTCAGCGGACGAATCAAAATACTTGTATCACCCAAACTCCCATTGTTCGAATTGGGCAGCCGGTCAAGCAAGGTCAAGTGCTAGCGGATGGTCCAGCGATGGATCGCGGAGAATTGGCGTTGGGAAAAAATGTGCTCGTCGCCTTTATGCCATGGGGTGGATACAACTATGAGGATGCCATTCTTTTGAGTGAGAAAATGGTTAAAGAGGATGTGTTTACCTCTATCCATATCGAAGAGTTCGAAGTGGAGGCGCGTGATACGAAGTTAGGAAAAGAAGAAATCACTCGCGATATTCCTAACCTAGGGGAAGAGGCTCTTCGGAATTTGGATGAAAGTGGCATTGTCCGAATTGGTGCCGAAGTCAAACCTGGTGATATTCTTGTTGGAAAAGTCACGCCTAAAGGAGAGACTCAGCTGACGCCGGAGGAGAAATTGTTGCGTGCGATTTTTGGGGAAAAGGCTGGAGATGTGAAGGATACTTCGCTTCAGGTTCCCCCAGGCATTGAAGGTATTGTTGTGGACGTCAAGATCTTCTCCCGAAAAGGCGTAGATAAAGATGAGCGGTCACGGACAATCGAGACGGATGATCGCGTTAAAGTCGAGCGGGACTATCAGGAAGAATTGAGAATTATCGAAGAAGAGCGAAATCGAAAGATTCGAAAGCTCTTGCTTGGGCAATTTGTCGGGCGTGATTTAATGGATCCCGATAGTGGAGAAGTGATTCTAAAGAAAAAAGGGCGTATTACCGCTGAAGTCCTTCGTAAATTGTCTGATGATGATGCGCGTCGGGTGATTCTAGCTGACGCTGAAGAACAGAAAAAACTTGATGAAATTGAGCGGGAAGCGAAAGACCAAATCGAAATCTTGCAGACGCAATACGATGAAAAGGTTGGTCGTCTTCGACGTGGCGATGAATTGCCTCCTGGTGTCATTAAGCTTGTTAAGGTGTATTTAGCGATTAAGAGAAAAATTGCCGTTGGCGATAAAATGGCCGGTCGTCATGGAAATAAGGGCGTCGTTTCAAGAATCATGGCCGAGGAAGATATGCCGTATCTCCCTGATGGAACGCCCGTTCAAATTGTCCTGAATCCGCTTGGCGTTCCCTCTCGAATGAATGTAGGACAAATTCTGGAGACTCATTTAGGCTGGGCGGCCAAAACTTTAGGAATTCAGGTTGAGACCCCTGTTTTCGATGGGGCATCGGAAAAGGAAATTAAAGAGTTATTGAAAAAAGCAAACCTCCCGGAATCAGGACAATCGGTTGTGTATGATGGCCGGACAGGAGAACCGTTTAAAAGTCCAGTCACGGTTGGGTACATGTATATGTTGAAGCTTCACCATTTGGTGGACGATAAGATTCACGCTCGCTCAATAGGGCCGTATTCATTGGTTACGCAGCAACCGCTTGGAGGAAAAGCTCAATTCGGTGGTCAACGCTTAGGAGAGATGGAGGTCTGGGCTCTTCAGGCGTATGGGGCGGCTTCCACCTTGCAGGAATTTTTGACGGTGAAATCGGATGATGTGCCTGGACGGTCACGAATGTATGAAGCGATCGTGAAGGGAGAGAACTTCCTTGAGCCGGGTCTTCCGGAGTCCTTTAATGTGTTAGTAAAGGAATTGCAGAGTTTGGGGTTGGATGTGGAGCTGATCAAATCTGCTGATTAGACGAGTAGTCTGATTCTGCAATCCCATCATTCAACATAATCGGAGGAACGAACTTGGACAGTATCTATTCGCTTTTTGAAAAACCTCGTGACGCAGTTTCGTTTGATGCTATGCGGATTCGTATCGCCTCGCCCGAGAAGATTCGCTCGTGGTCTTACGGCGAGGTAAAAAAGCCTGAGACGATCAACTATCGGTCCTTTAAGCCTGAGCGGGATGGGTTATTTTGCGCAAAAATATTCGGACCAACGAAAGATTGGGAATGTAATTGCGGTAAATACAAGCGAATGAAACACCGCGGTATCGTATGTGATAAATGTGGCGTGGAAGTCATTCAGTCAAAAGTTCGACGTGAGAGAATGGGCCATATCGAATTGGCTGCTCCTGTTGCCCATATTTGGTTTCTCAAGGGTGTGCCAAGCCGAATTGGGATTCTTTTGGATATGAGTTTAAAGCAGCTGGAAAAGATTCTGTATTTTGAGGCTTACGTGGTCCTGGATCCCGGCAATACGAATTTGAAAGAACGGGAGCTCTTGACGGAGGAAAGATATCGTGAGTGTGTTGAGGAGTATGGGGCCAATTCTTTTAAGGTGGGTATTGGAGCTGAAGCTATTCGGGAATTATTGCGCAAAGTTGATATCAATGCCTTGTGGGATGAGCGACATGTCAAGATTAAAAGTACGACCTCCGCGGCTGTAGGAAAAAAACTTACAAAACGATTAAAGGTCATTGAGGCTTTTCATAAGTCTGGAAATAACCCGGAATGGATGATTATGGATGCCATTCCTGTGTTGCCACCTGAGCTTCGCCCTTTGGTGCCCTTGGATGGAGGGCGGTTCGCAACGTCGGATCTTAATGACCTCTACCGGCGAGTGATAAACCGCAATAACCGACTTAAGCGACTGGTGGAATTGAAGGCTCCTGGTGTCATTATCCGGAATGAGATGCGTATGCTTCAGGAGGCGGTCGATGCGTTGTTCGATAACGGTCGTCGTGGTCGGGTCATTCGTGGTGCCAATAAACGTCCTTTGAAATCCTTGAGCGATATGCTTAAAGGAAAACAGGGTCGATTCAGACAGAACCTCTTGGGGAAACGGGTGGATTACTCCGGGCGCTCGGTAATTGTGGTTGGTCCTGAATTGCGGCTTAACCAATGCGGATTGCCTAAAAAAATGGCTTTAGAATTATTTAAGCCGTTCATCTTCCATAAATTGGAAGAACGTGGTGCGGCTACCACAATTAAAAGTGCCAAGCGTTTGGTCGAGAAGGAACGTCCCGAAGTCTGGGATGTCCTTGATGAGGTCATTCGGGAGCATCCGGTCATGTTGAATCGTGCTCCAACGCTTCATCGTCTGGGGATTCAGGCCTTTGACCCTATTTTGGTTGAAGGGAAGGCTATTCGTCTTCATCCGTTAGTCTGTGCGGCCTTTAATGCTGACTTTGATGGTGATCAAATGGCTGTCCACGTTCCGCTTTCGGTGGAAGCCCAAATTGAATGCCGGGTATTAATGATGGCGGCCAATAATGTCCTTTCGCCTGCCAATGGCCGCCCCTTGTCCATTCCATCCCAGGACATGGTGTTAGGGTGCTACTGGCTGACGAAGGATCGTGATGGTGCCCGTGGCGAAGGGAAGATCTTTTCGTCCACAGAAGAAGTTCGAATTGCCTATGATTCGCAGGAAGTGGATGAGCAGGCGAGGGTAAAAGTAAGAATTGATGGAGATATGATCGATACCACGGTTGGGCGAGTGATTCTTTCTGAAGTGCTGCCAGCCAGCATGCCTTTTTCGCATGTGAATCAGCTTATGACGAAAAAAGAGCTGACGAAATTGGTTGATCGTGTTTATCGTCAAGCCGGCTTACATGAAGTGGTCGTCATGCTTGATCAATTGAAGGACTTAGGG
>JACDDF010000035.1 GCA_013817135.1 Nitrospirales bacterium | reverse complement strand
GCCGTGCAACCTCTAATAACCCATCCCAATATTGGCATCTCACAACCCCTCAGAATTCCGTAAAAAACACCAAGAGGCCGCCCTCAACATCTTGTCCACATTCAGGCAACATTACATCCCGGCAGAGGGCTCTGGAATGCGAATATCCAATTCCTGGATTTGCTCGTAGCGAGCCAAAGCTGGTTTGGTACCGGCACGAGGTCCCACCACAAGAATCGCAAAATCCTCCGGGCGCAAATGTTTGTGTGCAGCCATTCGGATTTCAGCCGTGGTGACCTTTTCTATTCCCTGGCGGAACTCTCTCAGCAAGGTCGAGGGATACCCATAATATTCGTATGTCAGGTATTTACCAAGCACTTTTGTGGGAGAATCCACAGAGAAAACAAATGAATTTAAAATGCTGGCTTTCGCGCTCGCCACTTCTTCGTCCGTAGGAGGCTGAGCGACCATGTTCCGGGCTTCTGCGATTAATGCATCAATTCCCTTCCCCGTCGTTTCTGTTTTGGTCGACATCGAGAGCATGGCCATGCCAGGATAGTCCCATTGCAATCCCACGCCACCGTGCACATCATAGGCCAGCCCTTGCTTGGAGCGAATGTTATAAAATAATCGCGCACCAAATGACCCCGAAAGAATTTGATTGACGATCACCAAGGGATAATAATCCGGATCGTCCCGACGAATTCCCAAGTGCCCCATGGCAATTTTTGCCTGGGTCATATCGTTTTTTTCAACATAAAACACACCAGCCGGAACCGTTGACTGAATGAAGACGGGAGCACCCTGTACCTCCGGGCCTTTGGGCCAGTCACCAAAAATTGCTTGAATGAGCGCGAGGGTCTTTTCACGCTCAAAATCGCCACTCACCCCTAAAATAATTCGATTGGGATGGAAGTACGTCGCATGCCAGCGGATCACATCCTCTCGGGTGATAGACCCCACGGAGGCGTAAGTCGGCTCCCAGGTATAGGGCGATTCTTTCCCATAAATTAACTTCTTATATTCTCGTGACGTAATCTCATCCGGATCATCGTTCTGACGAGAAATCCCGGCCATCACCTGATTTTTCGCAATCTTTAATTTCTCAGGATCAAACACCGGAAAACGCAACACGTCCCCAAAGACCTTCAACACCTCAGGAAAATCTTCCGCCAGGGAGCCCATCGACGCGGTGCCTGACGAGTCCCCAATGTGCGTTTCAATCGCCGCGGCCTTCCCCTCCAAAAACTCATCCAGGGCATCTCCGCTCAGACTTTTCGTCCCGCCCGTACGAAGCACGGTCCCCGTTAAGGAAGCCAACCCAATCGTTTCCTGAGCGTCCAATCGGGAACCTGTCTTGATCATGGCTGACACACCCACCAATGGTAATTCATGGTCTTCCATCAGCAAAACCACCAGTCCATTATCCAGCACCACGCGTTCAGGTTCAGGGATGACCAGTTCCGGCAAGGGTGGAAAATGCAACTCTTCGACTTTTGTCACTTGCGCTTGCACCCAAACGGGTGCCAAGAACATGACGAGGGCGACCAATCCTGCCCGCAGGATTGGCCATCGACCGACACTACACAACGTAAGCTGGTGAGATATGGTGTGATTCATGATTGACCCTCCCCGGAAGTGCCTGATTGAGGACCACCGGCAGGAGAAACGGTCTCAATCATGCCCACGACCCGGTTCGTTGATTGAAACATCGTGTTGGCGACCCGACGAATATCGGCTTTGGTCACCTGATCCAAACGATCAATGGACCGGAATAACTCGCGCCAATCTCCAAACAACATCTGGTAATCAGTCAGGTACATTGCCAGACCCAGGTTATTATTCAAGGCCCGGACCAACCCCGCTTTCGCACGGGTACGAAACCGGGCCAGTTCCTCATCGGAGACATCCTGGGTTTTCAGCCGGTCAAATTCTTCTCGTAATGCCTGTTGCACCGTGTCATTCGTCACGCCACGGCCAGGAACGGCATAGGCCATCCACACATGCGGGTACTTGTCCCCCGGATATTCCCCATAGGCTCCTACCGACACCGCGATGCGTTTGTCCCGTATCAGTGATCGATACAATCGAGACGTCCGCCCATTCGTTAAAATGTCGTCGATCGCATCGTACACCGGTTGATCAGTATGGGTCACGGGTGGCTTATGGTAACCCTCGACGTATAACGGTTGGGAAGGATCCTGCAGCTTCACAATTTTTTCTGCGATGGACGGAGGCTCCACCATTCGAAGCGGCGGGGGCGAGGGGGCAGAGGGGATACGATTGAAATATTTTTCAAGGATCGGGATGACCGCCTCCGCTTTCACATCTCCGACGATCGCCGTCACCAAATTCGTAGGAACATACTGGGTCTCATAAAACTTCTTGGCATCGGTCATCGTGTAGGATTGGATGTCGCTGGCGAAACCAATCACTGGATGATGATAGGGGTGAGCCATATAGGCCGTCGCAACAAATTGTTCGAGCAACCGGCCGAAGGGTTGGCTTTCTGTCCGCATTCGACGCTCTTCCATGACCACGTCCCGTTCTTCATAAAACTCCCGAAAGACCGGGTGCAGAAACCGCTCAGACTCCAGGTAGGCGAACAATTCGACTTTATTGGCCGGAAGAGCATAAAAATATCCTGTCACATCAGCACCGGTGAACGCGTTTAACGCCACCCCACCCTCTCGTTCAATGATTTCGCCGAACTCATTTTTGACCACATACGCAGAAGCCTCTTGTTGTCGCTTCTTAAAAACCGCATTCAGGCGATCCACCGTTTCCGGGTCAGGATCGGAAGCAAACTTCTCCGTTTGATAGGCCTGGTAAGCCTCTTCCAATGCCTCTAGCGCAACCTTTTCTGCGTTGTAATCGGTCGTCCCAATGTGAGGAGTCCCTTTAAACGCCATATGTTCAAACATATGAGCCAATCCCGTTTGCCCCATGATTTCCTGAGCCGATCCCACATTGACTCGCGTCATGAAGGCAAAGACAGGGGCCACTGGGCGTTCTACAATAATGAAGGTCCACCCGTTCTTTAACGTATGCTGGGTCACACGTTGTTCAAAGGAGGCCAGATCCTGACCAAACACTATCCCTCCGCTGACGAACCATACCAGCCCCACAAGTCCGAAGGTCTTGCTCCATCCCATCATTCGGTTACCGATTCCCATTAATCACCATCCTGGTTAAGCTAACATCTTCAATTCAGCCATTAAATGATCCTACCCAGTAAATGAGAATTCTTGCAAGCAAGGCAGAATCGAATTGGCAACCCACATCATTCAATACATGCAACCCATGGTTTTTTTAACAACACCTTCCCATGCGAATGGGTGTTCCAAAACATGCCCTGAGCCTTACCGGAGAAAAACCGGTCCGCTATGAGGCCTGTCGGAGGACAGCCTGCAATCACGTGGGCGGAAGGTACGAAGGAGTACGTGGGCACGGCCAAGGGGCGACCTGCTTGCGCGAAGCCGCTTTCAGCCTTCGTAGCTACTTCGGCGAAGGGGGCCCGGCGGAGGCAGGGAAGGCCGCTGGCTACCCCATCGGCCGGACTCAGGGCATGCTTTTTCAACACTCCCACTTATTCAACGACGATCACTGATGAGGCCTCTTCCCTCAGCTCCATGCCAAGGCCAGAGCCTCCCCAGAGCTGCAAGACTGGGCCCTCATAGGCATACCCACCTTGAACCGGATCACCTGCCAACAACAGCGGCATATCAAGATCTAAAAATTCAAACCCTCCCAACCCCAACACCAAACTCCAGGAACAGCCCATCGCCACACGACTTTCTACCATGCCACCAATCATAAGCCTGAGTCCTGAGGCGCGGGCCATCCCGGCAATATCCATGGACTCCACTACCCCACATTTCGTAATTTTGAGATTCAACACATCCACCGCCTGGCGTTCAATCAATTGTCGAGCATCCTCTACGGATCGAACTGATTCATCAGCGGCAAGAGGAATCGTTCCACTGCGTCGCAAGGCCACGAATCCTTCAACATCCTCCCGCGCAACCGGTTGTTCGAATACCATCACAGGAAGGCGCAATCGCTCCATGGCCTTCATACATTCACTCGCCTGCTCCAAAGAAAATCCCTCATTGGCATCAAGGACAAACTTCGAATGGGGACAGGCCGCACACACGGCCTCAATCCGCCGGATATCCTCATCCACCTCCAATCCAATTTTCATTTTAAATATCCTGAATCCTCTCGCATACCATGCTCGGGCGGTGTCAACAACCTGGTCGCGTGGTCCAATAGGCAACGTGACATCGGTTTCCCGTCGTCGCACATCCGCTCCACCCCACAGTCCCCACAGTGGAATACCCATGCCCCGGCACAACGCATCAAGGAGGGCCGTTTCAATGCCACATCGCACAGCAGGAGTCTGCCAGGCGACCTCACGAAGCTGCTTTGCGACTTTTCTGAAATGAGTGACGGACTGTCCAAGACATACCTTGGCGGCAAGAGGAAAGACTCGAAGACTCCCCGCCTGATCTTCGCCTGAAATCTCAGGAAACGGTGCCATTTCCCCAATACCGTAAGCGCCGTTTCGAAGCGTCACACGCACAAATACATTGTGAGCCAATGTCATGGCTCCCGATGCCACGACAAAGGGAGCCCGAAGCGGCAAGGCAATTGGCCACGCTTCAATTTTGGTAATACAAAAAGGATCACGCACGGGGATAACTACATGGAGAATGCACAGAAAAGAAAAGAAAACGCTTGATTACAGGTTCCCGCATCTCGCGATCAACCATACCGATCATTATCCCAGGGAAGCGCAGTATTGGAATACCCGCGCACTTCCCAGAACCCCCTTTCATCGCGCTCGGAAAACGTAATTTTTTTGACCCACTTTGCGCCTTTCCATCCATAGAGTTTGGGAATAATGATGCGTACTGGGCCTCCATGATCTTTGGTCAATGGCCTTCCACTCCAATGGGTGGCCAGAAGCACATCATCATCGTTACAGACCTTCAGAGTGACATTGGTCGTGTACTCATCAAACGCTTCGAATAGCACAAACTTCGCCTCGGGCAAAGGACGAACCAATTCCAACAGGTGCTGAAACTTCACACCACTCCATTCATTATCCAACATGCTCCAGGACGTGACACAATGAAAGTCAGCAGTCAATTGCACCTGGGGCTGACGTTGAAATGCTTCCCAATCCCAGGTCACCGGATTGGCCACGCACCCATCAATATTTAATGCCCATTCAGCCAGCACGATCTCCGGCTTACAGCCTAAATCCAGGACCGGAAAATTATTCACCACATGTTGTCCTGGCGGAACACGCTCATCTTGAGGTTCATCCACCTCTCGACAGGAGAACTCTCGCCGATGTTGGGCAACCTGTTGCTTCGCTTTCACCATCCGTTCGTTGGGTTCCATTTTTGGCCTTTCCTCCTCCGGTCCAAGAGAGAAGTCTTAAGGAAACTTAACATCCTACTCGCAAACGAAATATCACGGCAAAACACTGTTCGGCCTAGGAGCCTTTCGGACTTAGGAGGAATCGGCTGCAAAAGTGTCTAAGCGGTCCATATTTCACCGCTTTCTTGGACCATAGTCCCACTATGAGCCAGCAAAATCGTCAAAATCTGGCCTCGCTCAGCCGCTTTTTCGCTTTCGATCCCCTAAGTCCGACAGACTCCAAGTATAGCGAGGTTCCCAGGCCAGGAATAGTCGAACCAGGAGAGCCTGGCTAGGAGGCTCCCCTGAACCATCCTACTCTCTTGTCTTCCCCAGTTCCCAACTTTGGAGGTTTTCATGAATCTCAGCCATCTTTTTCATCAAGCAGAGAGATTTTCCGTGATCACATAGCCAAGAAAAAAAAATTCTGATAGATTATTGCATTCGTTCACCAACAGTCTGGAAGCAAACGGTTGTTCCCCATCTCGTTCTAAGCCGCCCCCATTTCCAGCCAACTGTTATATCAGCAATAATTTTAGCGGAGGATCAGTCTCATGGCACTGCATGTATTGGCTCGGGTTGTCTGTTGCTCCTTGCTGGTGGCCTCAGCAATGGCCGCATCTGCACAGGCAGATTCACAAGAGGGAGGCTCACCCATGACCGTTTCCGAAGGAAAATCCATCTCGATGGAGTATACGTTGACGTTGGAAAACAAAGAGGTGCTTGACACCAACGTGGGGGGAGAACCTTTAACATTTACTCAGGGATCCCACCAAATCATTCCTGGACTGGAAACGGCCCTGGATGGCATGAAGGCGGGCGAGAGCAAACAGGTGAAGGTTGCCCCGGAAGAGGGATATGGCACTCTCAATCCTCAGGCCATCCAAGAAGTCCCCATTGATCAAATTCCGACTGATGCACGAAAAGTCGGAGTAAAATTACAAGGAAAAGATGGCCAAGGGCGAATGGTCACCCCGACCGTGACGGAAGTGAAAGAACAAGTGGTCGTCTTAGACTTCAATCACCCCTTAGCGGGAAAAACACTCTATTTTGACGTGAAAATATTGGACGTCAAAACTGCCCCCTAAAGTTACGGGAATGTCACAAATAAGAACCCCGCCGATTCAGGCGGGGTTCTTGTTTCCCAAGCCCACCATCCCTTCTCGCAGGAAAATCTTACAGAGAGTTCCTTCAATAATATCCCGAGGAGGGCGTCTTTCCATGAATTTCTTTTAAATGCACCACGGCGGATTTGGCATGACCGGTCGCCACATCAGCATGGCCGGCTTTGCCATGGGTAATGGCCTCTCCTAACTCGGTAATCGCCGCATCAAGGTGAGGATTATTCATGTCGTTTTTCGCGGCCTGCGCATGTTGAAGGGAAGCTTCCGCATGCGTCACGACCACATCGGCATGCCCCATGCCGCCATGATCTACCGCCTCTTGTGCATGCGTTAAGCTTCCGCCACATGTGGATTGATCGTACCAGTTGAATAGGAAGCACAACCCGCCATGAGCCCCATGCCCAATAGGGCAATAGTGAGCCGAGGGATCCAGGATGGTACACGCATCGTCACGACCTCCTTAGATAAGGTTATAAAAAGACTTTACTATCACCGAATTCTAGTCCAAAATCCATGGCTTCGTCCCCATCCGTCAAGAATCCAGGACACAGGCCTTTCCCAAAGGGCCGTTATGCGGCATGGAGAGCTTCGACCGGATCAAACCGGATCTCGCTGCCCACCAGGTCACAACCTGGACTGAGTCAGAAAACACATTAATTTCAACTACCTCGTCGAGATTAAACATCTGCATCCCGTTCGCCACCGAAATATACACGGAATTGTTAAGGTCAAAACCTAACACCTAACCTTGAGATTCCATGACGCCCACGACACGAAAGCGATACCCCCACAAGCCTGACGACTTGCCCTAAGAAATACCGATCGCCGAACAGTTCCCCTTTCATGTTTGGGCTCAGAGCCACCACAGGGCACAGTGCGAGGCACAACCTCCGTGCTTTTTCATAAGGAAAAGGGTAACGCAGGTCTTTATCGAATCAGCCAAAAAACCCACGAACGACGTGGCGGCACGACATGAAGGAGAAAAAGAAGGAAAGGGAGGTAGAATGACGGAGACCGTTCAGAAATAATGAAGCCCGGACCAAAAAATCCGGGCTTCAAGAAAAACTCACAATGACTCTTTTTGAAATAATAAAAGAGGCTGCGTGTGAGGGGTTAGGAAGCTAAGGTAGACGGACGCGGTCGGCGAACAGCCGGTCGGTCATGCCGTGCCGGGCTTCCCGATCGGGGAGCGCCAAAACCTCTACCCCCGGTATTTGGCCGAGGCCCACGTCTCTCCGGTGCAGTGGCTGCCATTGGCGCCCGGCTTCCAGGGGCGCAGGGAACCGCCTTCCCCAACAATTTTTCAATCATTCGTAACGAACGATTATCTTCACCCGTGACAAAACTGGTGGCCCAACCCTTGGCATTCATACGGGCGGTCCGACCAATACGATGAATATAATCTTCTGGCACATGGGGCAAATCATAATTGATCACGTGTTGAATATTGTCCACGTCCAGCCCTCTGGCCGCAATATCGGTCGCCACCAAAATCTCAAAACGTCCACGCCGAAAACCTTCCAGCGCGGCGCGGCGTTGAGGCAGCCGTCGGCCGGCATGCAACACAGCGACGCGACAACCGACCTTTTCCAGGGTTTCCCCGATCCGGTCAGCGCGATGTTTGGTCCTGGTAAACACGAGGACCGAGCCTTCTGTCTCCTTTAAAATAGAGAGCAGGAGGGATGTTTTGTCGGAATTGGCCGTGTGATGCACGGTGTGAATGACCCCTTCAGCCGGTGTGGCCGATTTCGCCACCAAAGCTTTAAACGGATCGTTGAGAGACATCCGCGCCAAGTCCGCCAAGTTACTTGGCATCGTTGCCGAGAAGAGTAAGGTTTGCCGGGTTTCCGGTAACGCCTCAATGATTTGATTAAGCTGGGGGGCAAACCCCATATCAAGCATCCGATCGGCTTCGTCCAGAACCACCATCTGAAGCTTGGCAAAGGACACCGTTCCCTGCCACATATGATCAAGCAGACGACCCGGCGTGGCCACGATGATATCCGGACGCTGCCGTAACCCGCGGACCTGCGCATGCATATCAGCGCCACCCACCAGGGTGGTCGCAAAAATCCCGCGCACGCGGCCATACTTATCAACGGTTTCTTGAATTTGGAAAGCCAATTCCCGGGTTGGCGCTAAAATCATCGCCCGTGGGTGGCCCTTAGGACCATCTGCCAATCGTTCAATGATAGGAATGACAAAGGCGGCAGTCTTTCCAGTGCCGGTCTGGGCACAACCCAGCACATCCCGACCTTCCAAAGCCGGAGGAATGGCCTGGACTTGAATCGGTGTCGGTTCGGTTAAACCGAGCTTATTCAACACCTCAACCAGGGTAGCAGACACACCAAGCGCACCAAACTGTGACAACGCAGTTGCAGACATAAAACTATTCCTTTTGTTACAAGGATCGTATATACACGTGGTCAGAAAACCGAGTGAAGCAGAAGTAGGTGGGTAGTCCGCTCCGAGCAGGATCTGGTCGCGATACGATCGCGGGGCCCGAAGAATTGTAGGATGTTCCCGTCGTCGGACCGAATCGACATGAACAGATAACAGATTACAGCACAATCACTATACTGTCAAATTTCCCTTCACCATAACATCGCATGGCCAAACCTATATTCAAATGATACGATCTCGGCCCAATGAACCGGGTAGAGTGAAACACTGCAGCACTTCATGCACTCGAACTCCATAATGTTAAAGGAACAAAACTCATGAGCACCATTTACGACATCTCCTGCCAGAGCATCCAGGGAAAGGATGAAATCCTTGCCACGAATAAGGGCAAGGTCTTACTGATCGTCAATACCGCCTCCAAATGCGGATTCACCCCTCAATTCCAGGGGCTCGAAGATCTCTATCAGAAATATCACGCACAGGGCCTGGAAATTCTTGGATTTCCTTGCAACCAGTTTGGAAGTCAGGACCCGGGGGAGAACGAAGAAATCCTCACGTTCTGCCAAACAAACTATGGAGTAACTTTTCCCATGTTTGCCAAAGTTGAGGTCAATGGGCAGGATGCCCATCCCCTCTTCAAACATCTCAAAGCCGAGGCACCGGGAGTACTTGGATCAGAAGCCGTCAAATGGAACTTCACGAAATTTCTCGTGGACCAAACCGGTGCAGTCAAAGAACGCTATGCACCCGCAACCAAACCCTCAGACCTCGATTCGGCCATCAAGGCACTTCTGAATACTCCGGCAAAGCCGGCATAAATTACTGGAGACCTTTCCAGCTCATCCAACCTCCATTGACAGCCATGGCCTGCGCGCCAAGCAACAGCCAGTTCGCAACCCATTCCTTCCATCCCGGCCATTTGATATCATAGCCCGCCATGCTTGATATCTATACCATGATCCTTGCCGGTGGCCGCGGCGAACGGCTCCTACCGCTCACCCAACACCGCGCCAAACCTGCGGTACCCTTTGGAGGCAAATACCGCATCATCGACGTGACCTTGAGCAATTGCCTCAATTCGGGGCTTCGCAAAATTTGCGTGCTCATTCAATATAAATCCCACTCGTTAGACCGCCACATCCGAAGAGGTTGGTCGATTTTCAACCCGGAGTTGGGCGAATTCATCTTTTCCATTCCACCGCAACAACGTATCAGCGCCGAATGGTACCGGGGCACAGCCGACGCGGTCCATCAAAACCTATTTCTGCTGGAACAGGAACGCCCGAAATTTTTATTGGTGCTGGCCGGAGATCACCTTTACAAAATGAACTATGCTGACATGCTCAGGTTCATGGAAGAGACAGAGGCGGATGCGGTCGTGGGCGCCCTTGAATGGCCGGTCGAAGATGCTCGACAGTTCGGGGTTCTTGGGGTAGATGCATCCAACCGTGTCACCAGGTTTGAAGAAAAGCCGGCCAACCCGTTTCACCTACCCGATGATCCAACGCATGCGTTTATTTCCATGGGCATTTACCTTTTTCGCACAGACCAACTC
>JACDDF010000034.1 GCA_013817135.1 Nitrospirales bacterium | reverse complement strand
ATGTGAATGTCATGACTCAGGAAACCCCGCAGGGTTATTTCACCGTAAATCGTGCGATACAGAGGATTCGATCCGGTTCTTTCGAAGGGGCAACCACGATCATCCATTCGCCGGTGTGTAAATCCGGATGTAGTGATTTCATGCTCCACATGCGATAGCCTGGAGAAGGTTGAATGGGGATGTTCACTTCTGAAATTTTTGTCCATGTTTCATTGGTTTTGTGGTGCCAGCTGTGACGAATTTTTCCTGTTGTGGTTGCTTCGATTTTTGTCCAAAATATCACTTGCGAGGTTTGTGATGTTTGGACCACTGGAATGGCCGCTTGCCCATTTTTATCTTTTTCGCAATAGGCGGGAGGACGGAATATTCCCTGTGGGTTTCTCTTGTTCACTTCTTTAGATAAAACAACGGTCTTAACAAGAAAGTCAGCCTGGGCCAACAGAGGTGTTCCGGCTAAGCCGATCAGAAGCCCGATTCCCCTCAATATCTGCTTAACTCGATCAACCACCTTCAGTCCTCAAATGGATCGTGAGACAACGCCAACCCAAGAAACTAAAATATACCTACGGTCTTGTCAATGGAGAAGGTGAAGGGAGGGCATAAGCTCGGAACTTACTTCTTCCTCAGCAAATCTCCTCCATTTTGCGATAAGAGCCAGGATCTTTTGAAGTTGACGTTACTAAGCGACGAAAGGTATAAACGACCACAAAGATAACCTACCAAACTCGTTCTCCAGTACAGGCTGTCTTTCGCTATTTGATTCCTTCCAATGTGAGCCGGCGTAGCTCAGTGGTAGAGCAGCTGATTCGTAATCAGCAGGTCGGTGGTTCAATCCCACTCGCCGGCTCCAGTCAACATCTTCCTTCTATTGCGAATCTACATTGTTTGCCATTTTCCTCACCTTCCTTTGGAGTTCAGGCTCGCTCCCAGAGAAAACATTTCGGTCCTTTATCCAATTTGGATGTGGTGGATCTTGTCAGGATACTTAACAGGTTTGTCACCATACAACTCTATCCAACCTGCTCTTAAAGCGCATGATCTCGCCCTACTGCCCAAGGTCGACTAGAGACATCTGTCAACGGTTTTAACACCGGGGTTTTGTCGATCCAGGCTATCGTGGTGTTCCAACAGTTCAATCACCACTGTTCGTTTAGATTTTATGGAAATGGTGGTTGTTTATTAAATTCGGAAGAGAGGCACATGGTTTGCTTAACCGAACGGAAGACAGGGACACTTATTATTTGAGGGACATTATGAAAATCTGTGAAAAATGTCAGGGGGCAATGGTGGTAGAGCGCGCTGTGGATTTGGAGGTTGGATTGAGTCTTTTGTATTTTGCTTGCTTGAATTGTGGGAAACGGATTCAGGCGGAAAAAGAACCGCGACCTTTAGTACATTAATGATTGATTAAGGCAACCATGAATACGGAGGAGTTATGCAACAACAGAGTCGACCATTGACTTATGATGAACGAAAGGCGGCCGAAGCAGCATTTCGAGGGGCACCGTTCGATCCACAATTGTCCGAATCAGCCAGAAAGGTTTATCTAGGGATTTCGTCCGCAATGGCGAACAAACGTAATGAGGCGTTTCAGGAATATGATCTTTCGCAAATGCCGGTTATGGCCAAAAGAGCGTCAAATGAATCGCAGGGTCGATCGAGAGCAAAATCTTCTTTATGGTAAACTGTGCTCGCTTTTCTGAGGACGACCCGGGAATCGGGTCTTCCTCAGTTAGCCCCTTCCATTAGGCTCGACAGCCCGGTATTCCTCATCCAAAAATTTTTTTTGTTTACGGGATCTCCCCGGAGAGGAGCTTTATCGGAGAGAGTGTATCTGGATTGTGGAGTTAATTAGGGCTTGCTGAAAAAGGCATAACGAGTTGATTCGAGCGGGCTTCTGCTTGTACAACAAGGGGCCACGTGCACAGGTATGGCCGTTCCTTCCCCAAAAGCTTGCACCAGGAGACCTCATGTATCGGAAACCCCAGGTGAATCAGTTGGCCTTTGAAGATTTTGTCCTGCCCTTTGGCGGAAAACTCCGCCGTGATAACCGCTGGGTGATTCTCGCCAAACAGATTCCTTGGGAGGTCGTCGAAACGGTCTATGCGCAACAGTTTTCCCAAGAGGATTTGGGCTCGCCCGCGAAGTCTTCACGCCTCGCGCTAGGCGCACTCATCGTCAAAGAACGTCTGGGAGTGACGGATCGTGAGCTGGTGGAGCAGATTGCGGAGAACCCCTCTTTGCAATACTTTTTGGGCCTCATGACGTATCAAAACGAGGCGCCCTTTCATCATTCCCTGCTCACCACCTTCCGCAAGCGATTCACCCACGACAGCTTAGGAACAATCAACGAGGCCATTGCCCAGCTGATCGCCGATGCCCAGCCGACAAAGGAGGCTTCACCAAACCTTGCCCGCGTTGATGCGAAGAGAGAAGACGAGCCCGCTCCCCCGCTAGGCCAGCTGCTCGTTGATGCCACCTGTGTGCCGGCGGATATCACTTATCCCACCGACCTCAAGCTCCTGAATGCCGCCCGCGAGAAAACCGAAGCGATCATCGATGGCTTACACGCCGCTCGAACGAACCCGACGAAGAAGCCCCGCACGTATCGGCAGAAGGCGAGGCAGGCGTACTTGCGGGTCGCCAAAGCCAGAAGACCGGGGAGGCGGAAACGCCGACAAGGCATTGGGAAACAGCTTCGGTATCTTCGGCGCAATCTGCGCACCATCGTGAGCCTGGCTCAAGAGGGCCTGCTCGTGGCCTTACCTCGCAAGCGCTATCGTCAACTGCTGGTGATTCAGGAACGGTCTCGGCAACAGCTTTGGATGTACACGCAGGCTTGCCAGCGCATCGCTAATCGGATTGTGAGCATCAGTCAGCCGCATGTCCGTCCCATCGTGCGCGGCAAAGCCGGGACCCCCGTTGAGTTTGGCGCGAAAATCTCGGTGAGTCTGGTGGATGGCGTCAGCTTGGTGGACCGGATCAGCTGGGAGGCCTACAACGAATCCATGGATTTGATGCCACAGATCGACGCCTATTGTCGACGATTTGGCCATGATCCAGCCTCGGTACATGTGGATCAAATTTACCGCACGCGTGAGAACCGTCGCTACTGCGCGAGTCGAGGCATTCGCCTCTCAGGGCCACCGTTGGGCCGCCCACGGAAGGTGAATGAGCCCACCGCCGAGCAGGTGAAGCACGACCAACAACAAGTCCATGACGATACCACCGCCCGGATGGCCATTGAAGGCAAGTTTGGACAAGGTAAACGCCGGTTTGGGCTCGGACGCCTAATGGCCAAGCTGGCGCTGACCTCAGAAACGATGATGCACATTTCGTTTTTGGAGATGAACTTAGAACACCTCCTCACTCGGGGTATTTTTTATTGGCTGGCTTCTTGGTGGCAGGCCTGGAGGGCTACATGGAACGGCCTGCTGGGTGCAGGTGGCTCCAGATGCAGACAAATTTCCATGACGATCGTATGTATGGTGGCGTGGTCAGAGGGACAAGGGGTCCACAATTCCTCGCGGGAGTTTGAGCAAATCATGGAACATGCTTTTTTCAGCAAGCCCTAATTATGTCAGAGAATGTTCGGGTATCTTCGAAGCATTGTGGCAAGTTTTTCCGCCAATATTGGTGCTGGGCTATGATGATGATCATCATCATATCATCACGATATTCCAGCCAATGACGAAGTTGTCAATCCATAAAATTCTTAACGGCGACATACAAAATTTCTTTACCCTCGATCAATTTCATTACACACCGCTCCCTTTGACATACCTCCGATTGACCGAGAGGAGCACTTACGGAAATGGGTATCTTCCGTTCATGTGTGAGGGGCTTGATGGTTTTCCTGCCTGTTTGATGCCCCGAAATGATGAGGCAAACTTGCCAAAAATGAATCAATGCGCGTTATTGAGAAAGTTGTGTCTTTAATTTTTCCAAAGCCAGTTGTTTTAAGGTGCGCAAGTCTAGCTTACCCGTTCCCAATAAAGGGAGGTGATCCACTTTGATGAAATTGCTCCGTTTGGGAATGAAAAGATTGGGCAATCCATTAGTCGTGACCTTTTCCAAAATATCCGGGATGGCGGATTCTTCGAGGGTGTGTAAGACCACCAGCTGTTCCCCTTTCCGTTCATCAGGTACGGCGGTGACGGCCAGAACCATGGTTTCGGCGTTTGCCGCTTCCAGTAAAGCATTCTCAACCCGTCCATGAGGGATCATTTCGCCACCGATTTTGGAAAATCGGGACAGGCGATCGGTAATGGTAATAAACCCATCCTCATCCAGGGCGGCAATATCTCCGGTAATGTACCATCCCTCTCGTATCACCTTGGCGGTCAAATCTTCACGTCCTAAATACCCATTCATGACGTTTGGTCCTTTGACTAACAGCATGCCTGGAGTGCCGACCGGCAACGGTTGCTCGGTATTAGGATCCACAATTCTGACAGACACGCCTGGAAGTGGTTGTCCGACTGTTCCCCGCCGAGAGGCGGATTGGAAAAATCCAGAAGCTCGAAAATCTGGACAATTGACGGCAATCACCGGAGCACATTCTGTCACTCCATATCCTTCAATGGGACGAATGCCAAATCGTTCTTCGAATGCGACCAGAAGCCGATCGGGTAATTTTTCTGCGCCTGTAAGCACGATCCGGAGGGAACCGAATTGTTCCGGGGTGCAACGGCGAAGGTACAGTTGCAGGAAAGTCGGGGTTGTTAACAGGATGGTGACTCGATGCTTGTGGATCAGATTCCCAATGGGCCCGGCATCCATTGGAGAAGGATGATAGATCACGCCCGCTCCATGAATAACCGGAAACCACAGCGTGGTCAGATAGCCGAAAGAATGAAAGAACGGCAAAATACCCAAAATCCTGTCGTCGTGATCCAGGTGAAGGACTTGGGCAATTCCTTCCACGTTTGAGTCAAGGTTGAAATGACTCAGCAGGACGCCTTTGGGCTCTCCAGTGCTCCCACTACTAAAAATAATCGTGGCGATATCATCAATGGAGGGATGCATGGTCGCCCCACAAAAACGCTCCACCATCCGGATTGGAGCGAAGAGCCCAAATAACATAGCGGTAAGGCGAGCCTGCAAATCAATCGTGTTTCGAATTTCCTCGATCCAAATAGGAGTGAGGTTCCTCGGCAATTCGACATTGGCCTTTTCTAAGAAAACGCGACTGGTGAGAACAGTCATTAGGTCTGCTTGTTTTGAGGCAGATTCCAACCCTTGCACACCCACCGTATAATTCAAATTGACGGTGGTTCTTCCAGAAAGAGTTGCCGCCATATTGGCGAGCGCGCCACCTACACTTGGAGGTAGCAGAATTCCCACCGTCTGTTGCCCTTCCCAGGGAGATCTAAGGGCTCTTGCCAAGGCGATAGCGCCTGTCAGCGCCTCGAAGCAGGACACCCGAGGTCTGGTCGTATCTCCAAATACGACGCGAGACGGGTGTTTGCGCATGGCCCAGACAAAGCTGTGATGGAGAGGGCGTCGTGTGAGTTTTCGTAAACGCCACGCGGTTTCTCCCAATTCCTGGACGGCCTGCCGTACCCCTTCAGCGGATGTGGTTGAGGGGAGGGGGACGCCGACAGAGAGCGTAATAGGATAGGGGAATCGGGTTGGCCATTTTGCTAAAAAACGTCCGCCGATGAAGCTAAAGACACTCCCCCAGACCCGATCAAGGTTGATGGGAATAATGGGAACATCCCGGCCTTTGACAATACGGGTGAACCCCGAACGGAAGGGTAAGAGGTTGCCTGTACGGGTAATTTGTCCTTCTGGAAAAATGCAAACCAGTTCTCCTTGGTCAAGACTCTGTCCCGCTTGTCGTAACGCATGTAAGATTTCTCTAGGGGATCCGTTCGAAGAGATTGGAATGACCCCCATGATTTTCGCAAAAGGTTGGAGCACGCGATGGTCATAATAATGTTGGTCGACGAGAAAGCGAATGGGGCGATCGGTGGTGGAAAGTAGGAGCAGTCCATCGATGAAGGAGACATGGTTGGGTACCAGGAGTGCCCCACCTTCTTGCGGAATACGATCCCGTCCTATGATGGTAAGTCGATAGATGGTGTGGGTGAACATAACTAACATCAACCGAATGAACATTTCTGGGAGGACCCGAAGTGCCCAAATGGTTAGAGCTGCGCTTCCAATGCCGGATACGAGAAAGATATTGCTGGCGCTGAGTCCGATCTTTGAGAAGAATCCTGATCCCAGAGACCCCAACAGGACTCCTCCAAAGACCAGGGTATTGGCAAAGGCGATCACGGCGCCTCGTCGATCAGCTGGGGATCGCCATTGAATGAGAGCGTTGAGCGGGACCACCACAAATCCGCTGGCGAGGCCTAGACACCCCATGGCCATGAGGGTTCCTCCTAACTGGGGCTCCCCAAACCCTAAGGCGAAAAGACTGGCGGTTATCCCGGTGCCTCCCAAGGGAAGGTAGCCTAATTCCACTTTAGCCGCTGAGAGTTTTCCAACCAATAGGGAGCCAATACCGACTCCGACTCCGAAGGCTGCCAGGGGAAGGCCTGAAAGGGAATCAGACAGGTGAAGGACGACTTTGGCGTAGATCAACACATCTTGGCCAACTAAACTGGCCAAGGTCCAAAATGCAATGGCCCCCATGATCCCCAATTTCAAGACTCGATCCAATCGAAGAGCTTCAATGGCGGCCTGCCACGTTTCTCGAACGCCACCATCAAGTCGAGCACGTGGGACTGTGGGAATAAATAATGAAGCCCATAATCCTATCCCTGAGCACACCATGAGGACTAATCCTGTCAGCCATGGGGTTTGGCCGGAAAGGTCAAGCAAGGGACCCGCTAATGCGGTTCCTGCAATGATGGCGATGAAGGTCCACATCTCGAGTTGACCGTTTCCCCAGGACAAGCGATGGTGAGGCATGAGTTCAGGAAGAATTCCATATTTGGAAGGACTAAAAATGGCACTTTGGGCGCCCATTGCGGCTAGTACCAAGAGGGGAAGGATCCCACCCAGAGGATTCCAAAAGAGGGCTGCGGTTCCGGCTCCCATCAATAAGACTTCTACGGCCTTCATGACGACGATGACGGTTCGCTTACTGAACCGATCGGAAAAGACTCCGGCAAAGGCGGAAACCACCATCAGGGGAAGGGTAAAGATGACAAAAGCTTGCGTGGTTGTCGCCTGTGTGGCAGCTTCAAGCTCAGGGCCAGAGGCACCTACCGAGGCGGCCACTTGCTTGATAGCCAGGAGGGCGACAATGAGTTTCCAGGCGTTATCGTTGAAGGCTCCAAAAAATTGGGCGACGAGCAGTCCGCGGAGAGCCGAGGATTGAGCTGCGGGTGTGGGGGAGGCTGAGTAAGCTTCAGTCACCGGGATCACGAGGTGTGAGTATTGGTTTTTTTCTTCTTTTTCCCTTGGGGCCAAGGAGATATTAAACAAATATGGTGCATAACGAAATCTAAATTATCTGTTGGTTGTTGCCCTGAATGGGACTGCAAGGGCTGAAGGATACGGGAATTCCCTGAGGCCTAGATGGTTAAATGGTAGCATGATTAGTATTATTTGCCGCTAAAAAAAATTCAGGACGACCCTGAGAATCCAAAAGGGGTGAATCATCTTTAGGATAGGGAGACAACTTAGTTGGGTTATCTTGGAGGAGCCATCCTTTCCCGTCAATCATTTTTGGTCTATATTCCAGTCCTTTGTAGGGAATTGGCGAAATCATGTTTCGAATCATGAAGGCATATCATCCTATCAAAAAAATACACCAGTACCTACCTGCAGATTTGATCGATACCTCTTGTTAAGCGATGCTTCCGTTTTAATTGATTCGGAAATCCCTCACCGTTCTTAGAGTGCATGCCGTAGACTAGATACAGCATGTTCTTTTTCTCGCAAGTTGTCCTTTTCCCTTGAGAATCCAATTTTTCCCAGGATGCAGGAACATGCCAATTCTGTTCGCAAGGCTCTTAAGGTTCCTTTGCATATAGCCGATTTATTTCCGTATGCCGCGCCAAGGTTTTGGTTTAGATGCTTTGGCAAGTTCTTTTCCGTTGGAATAACCCAGCCTCAGGCAAAGGCTTTAGAATCAAGCGATATAACAATATAAGTTGAAACGCCACCTCGGGAGAGGGACCTCGACTGCTATTTTCGCGATGACGACTCGTACGGAAACATCAGGAGTTTCGGAAGGCCAAATGGGAGCAGTGGGGGAGTCCATCTTCCATCGAATGCGAAACGTCTTGAATAGCATACATGTGTCTGCCGGACTTATTAACCATCGGCTTCGGGAATCTCATGTGGCTGATGTTGGGCGGGTTGCGGATATGCTGGAGGCCCATAGCCATGAATATGGGTGGTATCTCACTCAGGATCCCAAAGGGAAAAAATTCCGCATTTTCTGGGACAGTTGAATGAGGAATTGTCACATAACCATCTCGATACTCTGACGGAATTGACGACGCTCAATTATCACCTGGAACAATTGGAATATTATCTGACGGTTGGGCAAACACCCCTTCGTGTGGGGGGATTTAAAGACACCATTCAGTTTCCAACGATTATGGATGAGGCTTTGGCTCCCCATCAGTGTGAATTGGATCGGATGGGGGTTCATGTGTGTCGGGAGTATCATATTGTTGCTGACGGTATTCTGGAAGTATCCAAGCTTCTCCGCATTTTGGTGAATTTAATCCGGAATGCGATCAATGGGATGAGGGAGATAAATGTTCGGACCCATCGCCTCACTCTTTATGTCTTTCCCTGTCCTGACCGAGAAGGGTTTGTTCTTGCAAGTCGCTGATACTGGAAGTGGAATTCCTTTGGATGGTCTGACACGGGTGTTTTCTCGCAGGCTTCGGGGGAGCAATCAGACCTTTTACCGAATCTTCATGCTAGTGCTATAGCGGCCAAAGAGCTTGCTGGGTCACTGCGGGTGTGGAGTGATGGTCCGATGAAGGGAGCAATATTTACTCTTGATTTGCCAGTTATTCACATGGAGGGAGAACGGTAATGGAGAAGGAACAAGCCAACCGGCGTATTTTGGTGATTGATGATAATGTGGCGATCCACGAAGATTTTCGAAAAATTCTTGAGCGATCATTAGACACCTCGCTGCTGCAAGAGGTTCGGGCGGAATTGTTTGATGATGTGGAAGAACAAAAAATTGTTGAAAAGTTTGAAGTTGATACTGCGGACCAAGGGCAAACGGGGCATCGGATGGTGCAAGATGCGATGAAGGCTGAACGGCCGTATGCGGTAGCGTTTGTGGATATGCGTATGCCCCCAGGTTGGGATGGAGTAGAGACGGTGGAGCACCTGTGGCAAGAAGATCCTGATTTGCAGGTCGTGATCTGTACGGCTTTTTCGGACCATGCGTGGGAAGATGTCATTCAACGATTGAATAAAAATGGCCAGCTCCTCATCTTGCGAAAGCCGTTTGATAATATTGAAGTTTGGCAGCTGGCCAATTCCCTTACCAAGCGTTGGGCGGAATCGTGTCAAGCGAAATCCCAGTTAGAACTATTGGCCAAATGGGCAGAAGAACGGGCGGAAGAAACAATAAAAGCTCACTGACGCCTGGTCATCTAGATTCGGGTGTATGGGACATTCGCTTTTAAAAGGGTATTTGTGGAAAAGGTGATGGTCTCCCTTTACTGAGTGCGCAATATGTCGTCATGCCCGGAAATCCTCAAATCACGCGATTCTGTGAATGAGAAACCAATGATGTTCAAGACGAAACTCCATTCATCCACCGTGTGATGCTGTGTCCCATTTCTTGAGTTGTTTGTCGATTGAAATTGATTTTCTCTCCTTATCCTCTTCATGTAATGGTTCATGGCATGTCGGAATCTAATGGGCAGGTGATTTCGGAATTTCCGCTGCTTCGCGTGGGGATGGTGGGAATTCAGGAAAGTGATCTTTCCCCATCCTTTCATAGCGTGTTGGCTTCTCAGGGTCCCATGCTTCAAGTCACCTGGCTTGATTATGCCTCAATGCATCCTTCCTGTTTTGATTCCGACCACCCATTTGATCTCATTCTAGTTGACTGTCGGGTGAACCGGAGGGGGAAGGATATTGCTTGCGATATCAAAAAAGTCTGTGGCAATGCGTTCATTTTGGGATTGATTGATGAAGAGAATTCCGCTGTCGAGGTGAAAGACGACTCGGCTATCGATTGGCTGGTTAATGAACATATGGAGGGTATCGCGATGCCCTGGGCCATTCGAGAGGGGTTGGCTCGACGTCGGGGTTTGATCGAACGTGAGCAATTGCGCAGGCAGGTGGAAGATGCCTCTTATAATAATGAGATGGCGGATGTCGCCTCAACCGTATTGCACAATGTGGGCAATGTGCTCAATAGCGTCAATGTGGCCGCACATGTGGTTCATGAGTTGATTAATCAGTCTTCGGTGATTCTGGTTCATCGAATTGCGGAACTGTTAAAGAATCATGAGGAGAATTGGGAAATCTTCCTTACTCAGGATCCAAAAGGGAAACGGAT
>JACDDF010000561.1 GCA_013817135.1 Nitrospirales bacterium | reverse complement strand
GAGATCTTCCCGGAACTTCCCGGATTCCACGAGTTTTTTGAGGTGTTTGTTGGTGGCGGCAATGATGCGGACATCGACTTTGATCGATTCCATGCCGCCGACCCGGCGGATTTCATGCTCTTGCAGAACCCGGAGCAGTTTGCTTTGCAGGTTCGGGGAGATGTCGCCGATTTCATCCAAGAAACAGGTGCCGCGATTGGCCGATTCCAGGAGTCCTTTTTTGAGGGTGATGGCTCCCGTGAAGGCGCCGCGTTCGTGACCGAATAATTCGCTTTCCAGAAGATTTTCTGTGAGCGTGCCGCAGTCTACGGCGATAAACGGCCCGTCGCCCCGGAGGCTGTTGGCATGCATGGCCCTGGCAATGAGTTCTTTTCCTGTTCCCGTTTCACCATGGATGAGGACGGTGGATTCTGTTGGTGCGACGCGCGCGATGAGTTTGTATACGGCCACCATCGGCGGACTGTTGCCTTGTATCTGGTTGATGCCATTTCCTTTTGGCAGGAGTGGCTGAATAGATACGCGTGCCTCTTCCAGCGTGTGCTTATGATCACAGGCCCGTCGGACGACGGAACGAATTTCTTCCAGTGCGAAAGGCTTGGAGAGGTAATCGAATGCCCCGGCTTTGATGCCTTCCACGGCCGTGGACAACGACCCATAGGCGGTGAGGAGAATCACCTGGGTGAGGGGGCTGCGTTTCCGTGTTTCGGCCAGTAAGGCTAACCCGTCCATGTGTGGCATTTGGATATCCGACAACACCACATCCGGCGTTTGATCGACGAAGGTGTTTAAGGCGGCCTGACTGCTCGTGGCGGTGTGCACCTGATAGCCTTCTTTTTCCATGATTTCCCGAAGCAGGGTGAGTGTGTCCGGTTCATCATCGACGATGAGGATGGTGGCTTTAGACATGATCCGAGATCCTCCAGGCGGGCAGCCGAATGAGAAAGCGGGTGCCCTGCCCTTCTTCGCTGTGCACGGTGATGTGGCCTTTATGCAATTGAATAATTTCCGTGGTGATGGCTAATCCCAATCCGGTTCCTGATCCCACACTTTTGGTGGTAAAGAAGGGGTCAAAGATTTTTTCGATGTGTTCCCGCGGAATCCCCGGTCCTGAATCGTGAATATCCACGATCACCTCCGATCCCGCGTGAGGGGTATCTTCGGCGTTTCGGGCCTGAATGGTCAATTGTCCCCCCTCCGGCATGGCATCGATGGCGTTATCGATGAGGTTGTTGATGGCCTCCTGAAGGTGAAAGGCATCTCCCTGGACCGACCACAGATCCGGTGCAAAGGTGGTGAGCCCTTGAATGCCGTGCTCTTGCAGAAGCGGGCGAAATAATAACAATGACTGGTCGATCAGGGTTGGGATAGATACTTGTTCGACGGAGATGGTGGGTGTCCGCGTGAAGGTGAGTAAGTCCTGGATGCTGTGGGTGAGGCGATCGGTTTGTTTGAGCATGGTTCGCACCCTTTCCAGGACATCCTGGGGAAGATGTGGATCTTCCTGGAGAAGTTGCAGGTGTCCGAAGATGGCTGTGAGGGGTGTGCCGATCTTGTGGGCAATGGTGGCGACCAGTTGCCCCAAGACAGCCAACCGTTGTTGCCGGAGAATGTCACGTTGCGCAATGGAGAGGCGCTCGTTGACGGCGGCCAGCTCTTCGTTCCGTTGCCGTAGTTCTGCTGTTGCGTCTTCCACTCTGGTTTGTAGGACATCCCGCGCCTGGGCTAACGCCTGATTCAATGAGGCATTTTCTCTCATGACCTCTTGGATCTGTTGTGCCATGGAATTGAACTGGCGGGCTAAATCGCCTATTTCGTCTGTTTTTCCGATCGGAACCAGGGTGGCCCATTGGCCCTTTTCGACTTCAGCCAGCCCGGTTTTTAGCCGCCCAAGGGGACGGATCACATGTCGATAGAGAAAGAAGTTTAACGCCGCCACGATGCCGAATCCCATGATCAGGCTGATGATGAGCGACCAATTGAGAAAAAATCGCGTGATGGTGGTGAGTTGCCCCGTCCAGTATTCGGCGTAGATGACCCCGGTGGTTTTTCCCTGTATGGCAAGAGGCGTGGATAATTTGAGCCGATCATCGCCGGGTTGATTGTGAAAGCGGCCTTGGGGTTCTTCAAATTGGAATGTGTGGGTGACCATCAAAGGGATTTCAGATGACGCATCCTCGGTGTTCCCAACTTGAGTGAGCAGGATTGGCGGTTCATCGGCCTTGGCGCCTTTCCCATAGACACGGAGGAATATGAGATCCGGGTTCCGGCTCATCAAATCGTTTAAGTATTTCTCCCGCAATGTCGCATTGTGAAAATGTTTTTCTGATTGAAAGCGTGCGCCGATTTGGCGAAGGAGAACGAGGGATTTGGAGTGAATGACATCTTTGGCCAATTCCGCCACATAATATTGATGCAAGAGTTCCGTGACCAGAATGGCCCCACCCACAATGAGGATGATGATGAGGGAGGCCTTGGCTTGGAGCTTCCAGGGATGTTGCCAGGAAATCATGTTTTGAAAATTCAACCGATCTTGATCATACCGCGAAGAATTGTCCGAATACCAAATGCCATATGGCGAAAGGAGTGG
>JACDDF010000560.1 GCA_013817135.1 Nitrospirales bacterium | reverse complement strand
GTGCCGGAGTGCAATGTCGAGTCCTGAGCCAAGGAAAAAACGCGGATTGGCCTCTTTCTAAAAAATTCGGCTGTGACCTGCCCATGGCGTATGAATTGCTTCTTAACAGTCGTGACCTCGGGTTGAATCCCCTGGGGGTGACGTTCCATGTGGGGTCTCAACAAACCGATCCACAGCAATGGGTCGAGCCCATGCAGCAGGCAGCGGAATTGTATCGCCAATTGAGGCGACAGGATCTTGAGCTGGAATGGATTAATATTGGCGGAGGACTACCGGCTAGGTACCAAACGACCCTCCGGCCATTTTCGCATTACGCCCAAACCATTCAACAGGCTCTACAGGAATCCTTTGGTATCACATCCCCTCAACTGATGATTGAACCCGGGCGGTTTCTGGTGGCAGATGCGGGAATTATCCAGAGCGAGGTGATCCTGGTTTCTCATAAATCCCGCGAAGATGTTCGGCGATGGGTGTACCTCGATATCGGCAAGTTTGGCGGTTTGGCTGAAACGATGGATGAATGTATAAAGTATCGTCTACGCACCCTCCGTGAGGGGCCAACGGGACCGGTGATATTGGCTGGCCCCACCTGTGACAGCGCAGACGTGTTATATGAAAAAACGTCCTATGAGTTGCCCCTGGATTTGGCTATCGGTGATCGAATCGAAGTTTTAAGCGCGGGCGCCTATACCAGCAGTTATGCGTCTGTGGGGTTTAATGGATTTCCTCCCCTACGGACCTATTGCCTCTAACAGGTAACCCGGTTATTACCGGGTTGTTACTCCGATTGCTATCGGGCTGTACAGACCGTGGATTTATTTCCTCGGGATTTCGACAGTCTTTTACTGAATCAGATAACACTGCAGGGCGGTTTCGTCGAAATCCAAGGTCTGACAGGTATGGACCACAGCCTTCTCATTGAACGAGAAAGACTGCCTAGATTTTAGGCAAAAAGGAGAGAGCAAATTGTATTAATCGTTCCTTTTTTTATACAGTAGTCAGGGTACTAGGAGTTTTTCTCGGAACAACTAGGAATATCCCTAGTTGTGCATGAGGTGGGAACTCTTATTTACTCTTTTAAAGAGCGCTGAAATATTGGTGGGAGAACCATCTCAAGGTAAGGAAAATGGATAGAAACCAGGGAGGGTTCCATGTCCAGGGAACGTTGGTCGAAGGCTATGTGGAAAGAATTTCTGAGCAGGATTTTTTCAGGGGATCATGTCTCGTTTGTTCCCCATAAAATCTTTCGCTGGGATGAAAATGGAATCTATCTGGATTGTTTTTTCCCTGTTCCCTGTCAACATCTTTTAGGTGGAGAGCATCTGCTTGGGCGGACCATTAATGAGATCTTACCTAAAGATTCAGCCCGAAGTTTGAAAAAAGCCCTGACCAAAACCCTGAAAACTCAACGACCCCAAGATGTCCAATTGGTTTTTCCTACCTTGGGAAAGACGGTTGTTGCGGTGGTCCGGTTATTTCCTTATGAGTCCGAGGCATTGGGCTTCGTTACGGATCATTACCTGGATGGTTGTCCCGTCATTTCGGTTTCCCCTCAGGATCCCTCCTTGGCCTTTCTCAAAGGCTCCTCGACCTATACCCTGTAATTCGTGTGGGAGAGGTCTTCTGAAAATTTCTCCCGATGATCGGGTTGGCAATTGGTGGGAATTCTCTGCGGTTGTCTTAACAGGGCTGCTGCATTTTGTATTCAAAAGTCTTGATGCAAAGGGACTTTTCATAGCCTTGGCCAGCATCAGTTGGATGAGCTATGTTGTCTGGCGGGTTCGGCAAGATCCCATGAAGTGGAAGAGTTGGGGGTTTCGCACCGACAATCTTCGAGAAGCCTTTATTTGGCCATCAGTGTTATTTGCCGGGTCGGGGTTAGTCATGGCCTGGTATGGCGTAGTGACCGGTCGAGAGCTCTGGCAACGCCATCTGCTGTTTCTGCTGTTCCTCTATCCTTTATGGGGAATCCTTCAACAGTTTCTTGTGCAGGCCATGGGTGTCGATAATCTCATCAAAATTTTTCCTCAGCATGGCCTGTTGTTGGCCATTCCCATTGGGGTGATTCTATTTGCCGTGGTTCATTTCCCCGATTGGTGGCTGATGCTGGCCACAGGCCTTTTGGCCTGCTTTTTTATCCCGTGTTATATCCGTGATCGAATTCTTTGGCCGCTGGGCCTTTATCATGGCTGGCTGGGAACGTTTTTTTATCTCTGGGTTCTTGGCCGCGACCCCTGGGTATCCGTTTTCGGAAGATAGACAGCGACCCACTTAAGTGAATGTTGAAAAATGCCGCCAGCAGCGTTCCCTGTCTTTGCCGGAGCGGCTTCGCGTCTACGCGATAAAGAGCTTCGACGCGCACGCGCGCAGGCAGGTCGCCTCTTGGCCGTGCTCAGGTACTCCTCCGTACGCCCCTCCGCCCGTCAAAGTGGCTGCGGTCTTCCCTTCGCCATGACTCAGACAGGACTGGACTCACATTTTTGAACACCTAATTCTTTCCGTCCAGTGGGTCAGAGCCACTCATTTGTGAATGAATAGGCCAAAGATTTGAAATATTCAACTGCCCACTTGACGAGTTTGATGAGAG
>JACDDF010000559.1 GCA_013817135.1 Nitrospirales bacterium | reverse complement strand
GTGGTCCTCCATCCTGATCCAACCCTGCCCCTCATCGCCTGTCTCCCGGGGGAGTTCAATCAAGTCATCCTCAATCAGGTCGTCAATGCATCCCATGCGATCCGGAATATGGTGGAGCAGACGGAGGGCGGCAAAGGCACGATTACCATCAGCACACGCATGCAGCAGGACTGGGTCGAAATTCGGAATGCCGATACGGGGAGCGGGATCCTGGAGAGCGCACGGAGCAAGATCTTCGATGCCTTCTTTACCACCAAAGAGGTGGGCAAGGGTACCGGCCAGGGGCTGGCCATTGCTCATAATGTGATTGTCAAGAAGCATGGAGGCCGACTGACCTTCGACACCCAAATAGGCCAGGGCACCACCTTTATTATCCAGTTACCAAACCACTCTGTTCCCCTTGAACTGGTGGCCAACGTGTACGAGCAGGCTGAGGGAAGAAAATAGCCATCATGTTCAACCTCTCATTTCAATTCCTTGATTCCACCACCGACCTGACGACTTCGGTTCAGGGAAGGTTCAATCCGATCCTTGTGGTCCTCTCTTTAGCGATTGCGGGTCTCGCCAGCTACACAGCGTTGTTGATAGCCGAGAGGGTCCATGCCTCCGAGAATCGACGCATTCGGTATGCCTGGCTTGGAGCCGGCGCGTTCGCAATGGGGACGGGGATTTGGGCCATGCATTTTGTCGGGATGCTTGCGTTCAAATTGCCTATGACGGTGAATTACAACCTGTTCCTGACTTGCATGTCGATCTTGCCCGCTATTTTAGCAAGTAGTGCAGCACTTCACTTTCTCAATGCATCCGAAATAAGCTTCTGGCGAATGACTCTGGGCGGCCTTCTGATGGCAGTTGGTATCGGGACAATGCACTTCCTAGGTATGGCAGGCATGGTCATGGACGCAGAACTCCTCTATGACCCTGCGCTTTTCATGATTTCCATTGCCTTTGCCCATCTGCTCGCCACATTCGGGCTGTATAGCAAATTCGTTCCTGTTAACCATCATTGGATAACAGGAGCCCAAAGGAACTTCGTCAGCGCCTTAGCCATGGGAAGTTCTATCTGCGCCATGCATTACACCGCAATGTCGTCGGCACACTTCATCCCCGGTGAGGTGTCTTTGGTGGAAATAATCGCCATTTCAGAGTACGTCCTCGCGTTTGCCACGACCATGGCCACTGGCCTCATTCTGGGAGTTCTAATCCTCGCAACGATCATCGATCGCCGGCTTCAGGAAGCTAACGGTCTGGTGCATTTGATCTTGGATTCGGTGGAGGAAGGAATCTTCGGCATCGATAGGGAGGGATTCATCACGTTCATAAACCCAGCCGGAGCAAAGTTGATCGGGTGGAAGAAGGAAAAGCTTATCGGTCAGTCGCAGTATGTCATTATTCACCACACGCACCTGGCCGGCGCGCCGGAAGAGTCCCCGATTTATGCCACGATGACGAAAGGGGACATGCCATATGGCAGGAATGAGATCTTCTGGAGAAAAGACGGCAGTACCTTTCCCGTGGAGTGCGCCCATACCCTCATTCAATCGACGAATAAAGAAAATACGGAAGCTGTGGTGACTTTCCGCGACCTGACCAATCAGCAAAAACGTGAGTTGCAGCTTCGCCAGTCGCAAAAGCTCGAGTCGATTGGGCAATTGTCGGCGGGCATTGCCCATGAAATCAACACCCCCATCCAATTCATTAGCGATAATCTCCGTTTCCTCACCGACAGTTTCCACGAGGTTCAGAAAGTGCTGGAGGCCTACGCCCACCTCGTCTGTGCCCTGCCTCCCGACGCCGTGGAGCCGCAACGCCTCCAGGAGATGGACGCCACGTTGGCCGAAGCGGACCTGCCCTACGTGACCGCTGAGATTCCCAAAGCCCTGCACCAATCCCTCGACGGGGCCGAGCGGGTCGCCAACATCGTCCGCGCCATGAAAGACTTTTCCCATCCGGGGTCCACCGCAAAAACCCTCTATGACGTGAATAAAGCCATCGAAAGCACCATCACCGTGGCGCACAATGAGTGGAAATACGTGGCAGAGATGGTCACCCAGTTTGACCCGGCGTTACCTCTGGTCTCCTGCCTCCCTGGTGAATTCAATCAGGTCATCCTCAATCTGCTCGTGAATGCCGCTCATGCCATCGAGGCCGTCGTGGGGAAGGCGGAGGGCGGCAAAGGCACGATCACCGTCACGACTCGGATGCAGAACGACGGGGTCGAAATTCGGATTGCCGATACGGGGACCGGGATCCCGGAGAACGCACGGCACAAGATCTTCGATCCCTTCTTTACCACCAAGGAGGTGGGAAAGGGGACGGGCCAAGGGCTCGCCATCGCGCATGATGTGATTGTCAAGAAGCATGGGGGCCGCCTCACCTTTGAAACCGAGGTAGGCACGGGCACCACCTTTATCATCCAGGTGCCGAGCCGACCGGAGCATCAGGTCAAGGAACATGATGAAATCACGCATCTTGTTGGTGGATGACGAGCCCCATCATGCAATGGATTAATCGAGTGTGATTACCTAATCGGCAAAGCGCAATTCACCCCATTTATTTACGGTCTACAATTACCGACAGAACAAATAG
>JACDDF010000558.1 GCA_013817135.1 Nitrospirales bacterium | reverse complement strand
GTGTTAGGTCGCCTGAATTTTTGATTTTACTTTAACCATTCCAATTTTCCTGCTTCTAGCCGAAATCGAATGGATTTTGAGGTGTTTAATGCCTTATTCCCATTATAATTTTTTTGCCGGTCCGCTCCAAATCAAGAACGTTACAGGCATTAGAAAATGGATTCTTGCCAACGGAAAAAATGAATGACGACAAATAGGGATTAGTGCGTTTCCAAGGAATTGATGGGGAGTGTTAGGTTATTATTGCCTTACAACAAGGCATGCTTCAAGTCTCAGCTCCGAGGATAGCCGTCCGCTGACGCTCTAATTTTCCCATTCTCACAAATTGAGGTATTCTAACCATTACATAAATCCTCTTCAATGTACTCTGGATTTATCCTCGTGAGTGGTTTAAATGCCGGGTTTCGACCGGCAGTCGAGGTCCTTTTGTTTCGGCAAAAGGACCCAAAACCATTTCCGCCCAGATCAGCCATACTGAATCGTCCTGCCGCAATGGAGGGGCGGCCCAACTCGCAGGGCTCAAACAAGGTCCGCCTCTTGGTTTGAGCGTCAGGCCGATTGGCCGATCTGCAGGCGGGATCTCTTCCCTTTACCTGCTAACCGTTGGTTTTCTTCCTTTGATCAGAAAGACACAAAGATTCTCGATACAGGATGTCGAGAATGACGGGGGAAAGAAACTGGAACGAAGTTCCAGTTCATTCCTATATGTGGTTGGGCGCTGTAAATAGGACTTGGAAATCAACTACTACATCTATCGCCTGTAAGGCGATCGCACCCTATGCCTTGCCCGCTCCGACTGCAGTTAGGCTTTTCGCGTGAATTTTCTGAATAATTTCCTTGAGCGTGTCACCGGCTACTTCATTTGCGACCTGACAGGTTCCCGCATTCCGATGCCCGCCACCGGCATACGACAGACAAAGCTCGCCGATATTGACTGTTGAACTCCGGTTGACGATCGAACTGCCAATCGCGAACACCGTGTTTTGTTGTTTCAACCCCCACATCACATGGATGGACATATTGCAGTCCGGATACAGGGCATAAATCATAAACCGGTTGACGGCATAAATAGTCTCTTCATTCCGCAGATCCAACTCCACCAGATTCTCATGGACCGTAGAGCACCGCTGAATCTGTTCTTTGGCCAATTCGGCATGTTTCTGGAAGAGCTGCACCCGCTCTTGCACGTCCGGCAGGGCGACAATTTCATCGATGCTGAGGCTGATGCATTTTTCGATGAGTTCCATCATCAACTGATAATTGGAGATGCGAAACTCTTTAAACCGCCCCAGTCCGGTACGGGCATCCATAAGGAAATTCATCAAGGCCCAGCCTCGAGGGTTGAGAATTTCGTCGATCCCGTATTGGGCTGAATCACCTTTATCGACCGCCTCCATCATCTCATTCCAAGCGGAAGGAAAGGTCTTTTCCCCGCCGTAATGCCGATAGACCACCCGCGAAGCCGAAGGGGCGGTCGGATCGATGATATGATTATCTCGCTTACCCTTATTCCGGATGGTCTCACTCAGATGATGATCAAACGCCAGGTGGACCCCCTCCACAAACGGAAGGTTGGTGGTGATATCGTTGGCCGAGATGGCCACCTTACCATCCTGCATATCTTTTGGGTGGACGAACTGGATGTCCTCGATAATCCCCATTTTTTTCAGCAGAACCGCACAGACGAGTCCGTCAAAATCACTGCGTGTTACCAATCGAAATTGTTTAGTTTTCATAGGTAAGTCCTCAAATGTGAGTGAAGTTGATAAGAATATGCCGCGAGCGTGCTCATGCTTGACAGGGGTCTAATCATCATGTTCGTAGCCCAGACAGTCAGAACTTACTCATAATTTTCGGCCATGGGGTTCAGATCTTAAATTCATGAGACTTTAGTGGTTTCACTTATCAACCAGAAAAAATGCCAGGACCCATTTGACATATTCTATGGCTTCGGTGTCGGTAACTTTTTTAGGGACCGGGACACCACCATTTCCACCCATTCATTGATCTCGTTTATATCGTCAAACGTCTTACCAAGGTTGTGATGCCTACCTTCATTCAATGTTGACGGGGCTAAAAAAAAATTAAATCCCTTAAGGAATTGTTTTCCTCTGATCACCCCTTAACCACAAGTCCAACTTCCTTGTTATTGCCCATTGAGGCGCACTCCAACATCTTCTCCAATTAATAGGTTAACGGTACTCTATAGAGTACCATTCTTAATAAAATTCAATAAAAACGTAAAATATTCAATTCCTTACGATCTTAATTATATTTCAAACAATACTAAACTAGTATTAAAATTTACTGCAAACAGTATTTTTATTTATTGATTTAATATTGTTTGCAATATATATTGTGGAAATGACAAAAAAGCAAACCACGATTGTCGATGACATTGTTTTATCAAAGCTGAAGGTTAATTCATCATCGGAGGACCTCAATCTCAAATCAAACGATTGGATCCGGCTTCTGCGGAATTATCTTCGGATGACGCAGGCGGAACTCGCTAAACGAGCCAATATTACGCAAGCCAATCTTGTGGCGATTGAATCCGGAAAAGTCGATCCGCGAGTCGGCACGCTTCAAC
>JACDDF010000557.1 GCA_013817135.1 Nitrospirales bacterium | reverse complement strand
TCATCAGCAATGTTCTTTGGCTTAACACCGATTCTACCTCAGCTTCCGGGAAGCGAAAGCGTCGCTCGCTGAGCGCGGAATTACGGTTATCTACGACAACATTCGCTAATGGTGGCAGAAGTTTGGATTTGGCAATGCTCGCAAGTAAAGAAAGCGGCAAGAACCGTTGGGCGACATGTGGCATATCGATGAATTGATTAAGACCAGTTACGGCCGACCTCAGTATTTCTGGCGTGCAGTTGATCAAGATAGGGATTCCCTTGAGATTCTCTTGCAACGTCTTCGCAATCATCCGGTGTTTAAAAACTTTTTTTTTGTCGCCTCGAAAAAGAGGAAGGCAGGGATCTACGGTGGTTGGTTCCCGAACAACTCCTTTATGATGCCGCTCATTCAACGGTACCCGGCAGTTCCTTACCACATGGCTTCAACGTCTTGGGGGCAATTACGAAGTAAGGCAGGCTTTACTTGATCACAAGATGCCGGGAGTGGCGGCCCATTTTTCGCCTGGGTGGCCAGAATGGTGGCGGAAGATCAGGGAACCAGTGTAGATATTATCCTATGAAAGGCCGTATGGAATGTCTGGCAGGCTCAATCAGGCCCGAAAGGTATCGAAAAAATTGGAGCGGGAAAGGGGATTTGAACCCCCGACCCTCGCCTTGGCAAGGCGATGCTCTACCACTGAGCTATTCCCGCTCTGTAGGAAATTTTGAACTGATTCTAGTTGGCACCCTGGAGGCTGTCAAGCAACATCGAATAGGGTATACTAATTCGTTCTTTTTTAAGTGCAATAAGCTTTTAACCGAGTAAAATGGGAACATCATAGTGAGATCAAGGAGGATAAATTCATGTATGTCAGCGTGATAGGAACCGGGTACGTTGGATTGGTCACAGGGGCTTGTTTTGCGGAATTTGGCTTGAATGTGCTGTGTATGGACACTGATGCCAGCCGGATTGCGGCTTTGGAAAAGGGCAAGGTGCCATTCTATGAGCCAGGGCTTTCTGAACTGGTGACCAAAAATCTGACGGCCGGGCGTCTTCGATTTACCACTGATTTACACAAAGCCGTTGATGAAGCCCTTGTTATTTTTATTGCCGTAGGCACGCCATCCCGTGAGGACGGGTCTGCTGATTTGTCCTTTATCGATCAAGTGGCCAAAGATGTGGGAACCCGGATGACGGGATATAAGGTGGTGGTGACTAAATCCACCGTGCCGGTCGGAACGGCAAAACGCATTCGATCGATTATTCAGGCGAACCAAACCACGACGTGTAGTTTTGGCGTGGTCTCGAACCCTGAATTCCTTCGGGAGGGATCCGCGATTGAGGATTTTATGCGGCCCAATCGTGTGGTGATTGGAGCCGACAGCCCTGAATCAGTGGCGATTATGAAAGATTTGTACCGCCCCTTGTATATCCTTGAAACGCCAATTGTGATTACTAATATTCCAACCGCTGAAATGATCAAATACGCCTCAAACGTCTTTTTGGCCACGAAAATTTCTTTTATTAATGAAATGGCCAATCTCTGTGAAGGGGTTGGAGCCGATGTGCAAATGGTGGCCAAAGGGATGGGATTGGACAAACGAATCGGGTCGAAATTTCTGCATGCGGGTCCAGGGTATGGAGGATCGTGTTTTGGAAAAGATACCGCCGCGTTGATCAATATCGGAAACGAAAATAATTATGAGATGACTATTGCCAAAGCCACCAAACGGGTGAACGACGAGCAGCGAGTCCGGATGATGGAGAAAATTCGAGAAGCGGTAGGGGAGTTGCGGGGGAAAACCATTGCCTTACTCGGGTTAGCCTTTAAACCCAACACCGACGATATTCGGGATTCACCGGCTTTGTATCTCGCAGAGCAGATCATGAAAGCGGGTGGGACCGTGCGGACCTATGATCCGGAGGCCTTGGAGATATCGATGAAGGTGTTGCCCACCATGGTCCCCTGTCAGGATGCCTACCACACGATGGAAGGGGCGGATGTTGTGGTGTTGGTCACGGAGTGGAACCAGTTTAGAAGTTTGGATTTTGACCGGGTTCGGGCCGCAGTGACCTCTCCGATTTTTATCGATCTTCGCAATGTCTATGAACCCCAACGGATGGAAGATCTGGGGTTTCATTATGTTTCGGTGGGACGAAAAACCGTAGGAGCCCCTCCATCCCAAAAAAGCTAAGAGATGGCAATACACGTTTCTTGCTTGATGTCTGAGCTT
Organism: Nitrospirales bacterium; assembly: GCA_013817135.1. Lineage (GTDB taxonomy): Bacteria > Nitrospirota > Nitrospiria > Nitrospirales > UBA8639 > Nitrospira_E. Next base: position 378 of record JACDDF010000557.1, on the reverse strand, counting down.
AATTGGGAAGCCTTTCCAGAGTAGATGACGGTATTAGGGAAAAGCCGCGTAACGTTGCCTTCCGGGTCTTGTGAGCGAGCGATGGCTTTGGGTGCACCCTGCCGGTTGCCCTATTTCCGTTTATAGCCCATGCGGTCCAACACCTTCATGATGCGTTTTTGAAGTTTTTCGTCAGCCTCGCCTAATGCCAGGGCCAAAGGCTCGACTGCGGGTTTTCCAATCTTTCGAAGAATTTCGGTTGCCGATTGCCGAAGGTCGTCTTCTTCGGAAACCAAAAATGGAATGACATCAGGGACACAGGGTGCGCCTATTTTGATCAAGGCCTCATAAGCACGCTGTCGGACATCACCTACTTCATCACTGAGCATTTCCACCAAC
>JACDDF010000033.1 GCA_013817135.1 Nitrospirales bacterium | reverse complement strand
ACGTCCGAAGGCCCTTCTCTCAGACCCACCGAGCCGGCTTACCATGTTTGTTCCTTTCGCAAAATGACGACGAAAAAAGGACCCAGGCTGGGCTTCTCTTTACCTCTTTTTTCCTCGACATTGTTCCTCTCCATATTGGTGCCATTGCCTTTACCCTCAGCATTCCACGGCTTTAATCTTTCTCTCCTTTGTCACCTCAGTCAGATATCACCAGGAAACTTCCCATTTTTGTGATACAATCGGTCGCCATTTACACCTTTTTCTTGACCATTTTCAGCCTGTTGCAGTGGTCAGATAATACAAAGGGATGGAGTGAAATCCATACTCCATGGAGGGCAAACCCTTCAGTGCATAGCCACGATAATTTCATTGCCCTATCCGAACTTCATAGTTACGCAAGTTGTTGTTTAATAATGGTTTTTTGTTTATTTTTTATTCGTTCCTGGACTTCACATAATTTTTGTGGAAATTATTAGAAATTCTTCATAAAACATTCATTCCGAATAACTACATTTATTAATTAAAAACAATATGTTACGTGCATTGTCATTTCAATAAACCTGTGGAATGGGTTTTGCTCTATTAATTTATCCTGTGCGTTGTTAGAGTCATTCTCCCAAGATGATTCAAGGGAGGGTTAGTTAACTTTTATTAATTTTGGAGGGCTGAATCATGATTAAATTATCTACCGTTTTATTAACCTTAGTTGTTGCCTTGGCCTTTGGCGGAATGACCTTCGCCGGACCCTTGGCGGACAATTCGTCCATTCAGAACACCTTTCCCTTGAACTCAGATGCGGATAAGGATGACAAAGGCGACAAGGGTAAAAAGGGTGACAAGAAAAAGATGGACGAGAAAAAAGACAAGGATGGGAAAGATGGGAAGGATGGGAAAGGTGAACCAAAGAAGCCCCATTAGTTTTTTCGCCTCATCTACATAGATCTTCTTTCAGTCTGATTGAAGAACGACCTTCCAGGGCTTAACCTGGAAGGTCGTTTTTTTATTGGACATATTTTTAAATCTACGCCTAGCTGTTCTTTACCAATCAGCCCCTAACCGATCCAGCACAATCTGATGCACAACCGCATGGTATCCCAGGGTCGCCAAAAACACCGCAGTTTCGGCGACATCATAGGGATTGATTTTTTCACTATTGAGGATTTCTTCAGGCGTCGCATCCACTAATTCATCTGCCACACCCCCCGGGCAGATCGCACTCACTTTGATATAAAACGCCCGCCCTTCATCAGCCAGCGACTTGGTCAAGGCCATGATGCCATGCTTTGAGGCGCTGTACGTGCCTGTTCCTGCCCAGGCCTGAACCCCGGCTACGCTGGATATATTAATGATGAGCCCGCCTCCTTGCCTTTTCATTTGCTGAAATCCGGCTCGACAACAGAAAAAGGTCCCCCGCAAATTGGTACCCACCACTTCATCAAACATTTTTGTGGATGTGTCAGCCACCCGTCCTCCCCCAACCACGCCGGCATTATTAACAAGAATATCGATTCGCCCATAGAGGGCAATCGTCTCTTGCATCAGCGCGTTAACTTGTTCTTCCTGGCTGATATCGGTTTGTTGAGCATAGGCGCTTCCGCCAGCCTGTTTAATTTGCCCCACTGTTTGATGACACAAATCCACTCGCCTGGCAGCGACCACCACCGTTGCGCCCTCTTCTCCGAATCGAAGGGCAATGGCTTTGCCAATGCCGCTGCTGCTTCCCGTGACCACCGCGATTTTACCTTCTAGCCGTTTCATAACTTTCTCCTCCTTTAGGACTCCTCTTAAAACACGTTATCAGCCCGCCTCGCCAGGCCAACCCTTTGCCTGACTTTAGGCCCCCCCGCCAGTCCAGGCAAACCATAATGAACCATACCCTGATGGTTAGGATTAGATCTCATCCATGTCTCCACAAACATACGGAAACCTCCCTGAGAGGATGGCCTTCATTTCAGAGAAGCCTTATTACTGAAAGACTTTGACACAATCCCACCATAAGCAGCCTGGGATGAGAGAGGACTCCTTCGGCCAACAAAGAACGGGGCATTCCTGCTGCTCATTGGCCAGACCCCGACAAGTTGAGCTGGAGACCACTCTAACCCGTTCCCTTTTTCATTTCGTTAAAACCCGATACCGGGCATAACTAGACAATTCTAAAGGTTGTTTCTCGAAAACCGACAAGTTGAGACATGGTTCACTCAACGATCACTCCTCTTGCACAGGAAGAGAGGGAAACCCTTCGTTCCTTCATCGCCGATCAATTGGGACGAGGAAACCTGGATCTCCCTCTTTTGCCCGTGGTGGCGAACCGGGTTCTTCTGCTTTCAAGCGATCCGGATGCCGACGCCTCAAAGCTGTCTTCATTGATTCAACAGGACCAAGCCCTTGCAGGACAGATTATTCGCATAGCCAATTCCCCTGCCTATGCTCCTCGCACCCCTATCGTCTCGCTTCAACAAGCTATTACATGGTTGGGGTTGACGATGTTGGCCGGGTTAGCGTTTTCGGTGTCTGTTCAAAGCGGTGTATTTCATACGACCGGCTACGAGAAAGAAGTACGGAACCTCTGGCGGCACGCCTTGGCCACAGGGCTTTTCGGAAAAGAAATCGCCAGACGAATTCGCCATAACGTCGAAAACGCCTTTTTGTGCGGGCTCCTGCACACCATCGGGAAACCCGCCATCCTCCATCTTCTCGCACAATCTCCCGACAAATCAGCGGAACCGTTTTCCTGGATCACAATTGAATCCCTCTTCGAAGAGTTTCACATCACGGCAGGCTCAAAATTGGCCGCCGTCTGGCAACTGCCCGATCCGGTTCAGGAAACGATTCGCTACTACCAGGACGACCAATACCACCAAGCCATTTCCCCCACCAAGGGAGCCATGATCACCTGCCTTGCTCATCATTTGGCTTCTGTCATGCTTGGTAATTCAGTCCATGACGAAAATAGCCTGCTCACCCTTCCCGTCGTGCAGGATCTGAATTTTTACCCTGAAGACATGACGGCCCTTCTGGAATTGCGCGAGACCGTCAGGGCGAGTGTGGAGTGTTTTTTGCCATGACGTCAGCTACCCCATTTGATCTGATTGTGATCGGAAGCGGCCCGGCAGGACAAAAAGCCGCTATTCAAGGCGCCAAAGCCGGAAAGCAGGTGGCCCTCATCGAGCAAACACGCGAGGTGGGAGGGGCTTGCGTCTACCAGGGAACCATTCCCAGTAAAACATTACGGGAAAGTGCCCTTCAAATGGTGCGATTTCTTCAGGCAACTGAGGTATTTGAATTCCGCATGCGCGACGATGTCAAAATCACCAACCTGATGACGCGCTTGGACCGGGTGGTGCGCGCGCACGGGAAGTTTATGAAGGACCAACTCACCCGTAATGGTATTGATTGCTTTCATGGTCGCGCTGGCTTTGTGTCCGACCATGAAGTGCGTATCCAAAAGACTGATGGCACGGCCACCTTCGTCACGGCACCGATTATCGTCGTCGCCACCGGCTCCCGCCCACGCGTACCTGATAATATTCCCATCGACCACGAACATATTCTGGACAGCGACTCCATACTTTCCCTCGTATATTTGCCGAAATCCCTGACTGTGTTGGGGGGTGGTGTGATTGCCAGTGAATACGCCTCAATTTTTGCTTTGCTGGGAGTGCACGTCACCCTGGTGGATACGGCGGACCGCCCACTCAAATTTTTGGATCAAGAACTCACCGATGAATTTTGTGAAGCGTTTGAGAAAACCGGAGGGCACTATCGGGGTGGACAAAAAATCGGCTCCGTCCAGTGGGACGGATGCTCTAAGGTGACGACCGTTTTAGAGAGTGGTGAAACGCTGGAAAGTGAAAAGGTGCTGGTGGCTCTCGGACGAGTGTCCAATCTGGAACATTTAAATTTACAAGCCACCGGAATACAGCCGACGACTCGTGGGCTCATTCCGGTCAACCACCACTGCCAAACCACGGTTCGCCATATCTATGCGGTCGGTGACGTCATTGGCCCCCCGTCGCTGGCATCCTGCTCCATGGAACAGGGCCGACGTGCCGTCTGTCATGCCTTAGGTCTCAACTCCGGCGTCGCTCCTGAGCATATTCCCATGGGAATCTATACCATTCCTGAAATGTCGAGCGTGGGATTAAGCGAACAGGAAGCCACAGCCAAGTATGGCGGAGCGACCGTGGGAAGAGCCAGGTTTCATGAAATTGCGCGAGGACAGATCTCCGGCATGACCCATGGATTGCTCAAAATGATCGCCGACCCCAAAGGCGAACAACTGTTAGGCATTCATATCGTGGGGGAAGGAGCAACCGAACTGATTCATATTGGCCAAATGGGATTGCTTCATAATATGCCTATCGACCGATTCATTGACAATATTTTCAACTTCCCGACCCTCGCCGAAACCTACCGGGTCGCCGCCCTCGACATCGCCAAACAACGCCAGCACTGAACAACTGGCTTCTTGTATTCTGATTTTATTTTCCCAGTGTCAAAGCCGTCATCATAGGATGATGAATGGTTCGGCTACTGAAAGATAAACACGTTGAAGCGGGAAGATCTTAACGGAGCGCTACCCCCATGATGGCAGGAATCTTCTCAAACACCCTCAGAACCGATAGCTGAGCTCATACAAATGTAGATCCACTCCTCGATTATTAGACCCGTATAGTGCCGCATCAGAAATATGATGAAATCGCCATCCTAGGGACATATGCCAGGGAAGGTGATAGGTAATACCAGCATGCGCAGCAATTTGAACAGGTCCTCCAATATCCTGACGACCATATTTTTCCCTACTCAGATATGCCCCACCACCGCCAATATCGAAAGTGAGGTTCCAATCTGGCTTCGTAAAGGCCAGCCCAGGGCTGACCTCTCCAATGAACCCGGCCTCTCCCGCCGCCCTCAACGCACCTGCCGCCAGATTCAATCTAAAACGTATCTCCCATCCGGAAGGAAAATCCCAATTCCAGGGAGTTCCAACAACCGCAAATACGTCGTATTGCTGAAAATCTTCCTTTTCAGTTGGCGGAATGCCTAACGTATTAGAATTGAGTCCTCCCCGTATCCCAACGGAGAGTAATTCAGTCTCTTTGGTGTGGGCCAAGCCCGCATTCATTACCGTGAGCCATACAGTCATCACCAGGATACCGGTTATCGTCGCTGGGAATTTTGACACGATTTTGCTTCTCTCCACATTTGGTCCTTTTGTTGAATTATGACAACAGCAAATCACACCACCATTTGCCGGCAATCTGGACAAGCCCTGGCTTGGGTACCACATCCTCTTACCTTGACACATCGCCACTTGAGGCCAGAGAGGGGTCTTTCACGATTTTTCCACACGTGAAATTTCTCTGCCCCCTAGACAAGGTCTGTGAGAAAAAAATTACAAGAGGGGATTACAAAAATAATGACAATGCTGTGATGAGGGGGTAGACGATGAGGGAAATGTATCATACTTCTCATACGTCTGTCGTCCCCCTTGTAGTTTCAGGGGAGGAAGAAAACACGGTCAACGAACTTCCCCATTTTTTTGAGGTAGTCCATCCCGAATTTGAAGTTGTCAGCCTTTCCCCGTTTCCTCTATTAAGGCCCAACAGGTCTTCTTCACTCTGACAAAAAATTTGTTGGTTAGCCAATACCAGGCGCTAGGTCTTCATCAAGCCGTTCTTTTTGAGACTCGCTATAGGCTTTTTCAGCATCCTCTAAAGCCGTGGATTCTTGAATTTCCAGGACCTCTTTTGGAGTGAGATATTTCAATGCCGTGGCGCCAAGCACCTTTTGCTCAGCGGTTCCCTTTAATTGAATATGAATCAAGGCATCCGCCCCCATACGCTGCGCCTTTTTCACAAGGGCAAAATGGAGTTCATCCCAATTGACTTTCGATTTATCAGGGGATTGCTCTACCTCTATCTCATCCAATGTTTCATAGGGAACAATAGGCATTTCATCAAGTATTTCAACGGCTTTATTGAGGTAAGCCTGGTCCTCGGGCGGGGAGACATTTTCAACAACAGGTTCGGAGCGAGGGTATCGGGCCACCTCCACATCAAAATCCTTCAGTCGCATGGCGGCCAATGCCGCCTCGTGGGGATTACTGCTTTCTGATAACCGCTTGAGTTTCTCTACTCGCGCGAGGGCTTCTTGCAGGCTCATTCTCGCCCCACTTTTCCGCAGAGCATTCACTGGCATTTCACAACTCCATGATCGTTTGCCATAGGTCTTCGTCTTCCGTAGCTCATTCAATAAGGTAAGGATATTTCCATAATGAGGCGTCTTTAGGTCTTGAATACGAGAAGAAGTCGTTAAAAACAGATGGACCTAAGCTTTTGGTGTTTTTTCTACCTGTCCAGGATTCAGGTTGTCAAATGGTCTTTTGGAAAGGAAAGGAAGACTCCACATCCCCAAAGGCCTTCCCCTACCCCAGGCTGGCAACCAGTCAATGGCCATGGAAACCACAGGTTAACCTTGGGCCACCGACGGCCTTCCTCGACTTTGGTTAACCACCAAAAAACCTCACATTCGTCATTTCGATTAGGAGTTAGCGGAACCCCATGATCACAATTAGAAGAAAGGACGTTCATGAACCAATCCTCAAATACCGTCAAAGTCTTTGATACCTGGGTGCAAGGTAAAACGGGCACCATTCACTTTGACGTCATGACAACAGATGAAGATACCGCTCTTCGCTTAGCCAAAACCTATCTTGCCAGCTTAGGTGAACCAGATGCCGTCATCACAACAAAAGAATGCCAGTTTTGCCATAATGAACCTCTCGCCTTTTTCTCTCAAACCCAGCAACAAGAGTTTACCCAAAATGGGGGTCTTATCCTTCCTATGCCTTCCTGAACCTTCTTCATACTTAAATCTCCCTTCGTTCTTAAGTCTGACAGAACCGCGAAGATCATCTATCTCAAACAAAGGCCCCGTTGGCTCTTGTTCCCCGAGGTTTCACGTGCTGTATGATTTGCTGAAACCCACTGCAATTCCGGAGTGTTTCAAACAGAGTTCTTCTAAGGGATATATCATGCCATCCTGCCGCCCCCTTGCCCTCATTCTGTTCTTTTTGTCAAAAGGGCCGGTGACAAAAGCCATAGGTTTGGAAGTTGGTGGAGTCATATTCGAACCGAATATAAGTGTGGCTCCATGCCGGGCTGGTCTGGGCAGAACTTTCCGATAGCCCATGGTAGAAGTCGAATTCTGATGCTACCTTGGGAAATCGTAGAACCTACTCAGCACTTCAGCCAGACGGGCCATCCGTGCCATTGGCCTGCCCAACCAGGTGCCTTTGGAATTGTGCACCGAACTTGGTCATGTCTATACTCAGTAGAGTATTCAGGTCTATGATGTGACATCACGATTGCGTGGAGCTCACTTCCCAGTGCAAACTGATTTGCACGAAGGGTAGGGGGAAAGTCAGATTTCCCCAGGTATAAGATTAAAGAATAGGGTGAAAAAGGCAATCCACCGCAGATGTTCAGGACGTAAGGAGGAAGAAAATGAGCCTAGCAGATAATACATGCGTGCCATGTCGTGGGGGCGTACCACCGTTGGAACCTGGGAAAGTCCAGGACCTGTTGGGTCAATTGGAGACTGGATGGGCGCTAAATGCTCAAGGTCATATTGAAAAAACATATACCTTTGATAATTTTGCAGATGCCTTGGCTTTTACTAATCGAGTGGGCAATGTCGCGGAACTTGAGGGCCATCACCCTGATATATATTTGGCCTGGGGCAAATGCAAAGTAGAAATTTGGACCCACAAAATTCAAGGCCTCACCGAAAGTGATTTTTATTTAGCCGCCAAGGCGGATCGCGCCTTTCACCTTCCTGCTGCCTACTGAAGGCTCTTATAGCCACCAGCCCGACCTTGATTCACCCGGTTGCTTCAGAGGCAAAATGAACTCAGGCCCCTTCATCTCGGGTCACCACCAGTTTTCGATCTTTTAGAACAAAGGTCGCACTGGCAACCATGGCATTTAGTTAATCGAATTTCTCTCGATCCAACTAGGGACCCTCTCGTCCTTGCTAAAAGTACAAGGGGTTAGCATCCAGACCTATCCGATCAATTTTCAATTCGCCCATAAAATCGGGGTGCCGCTATACGAAATCTGCGTGAGAAACGTGGCCTATTCGGGGAATGGCTGTTCTTTGCACTGCCGTTTCGGAATAATCCCAAACACAAGGAATATCCTATCGTGTTTAAACCCATTTTCGAAGACACGGATCTGGAAGTCGGCTGTTCTATCAATCATTTAGCAGAAAATGCCCGAACGATCTCTCCTCAGTTTTTAACCTGATGCCTGACATCAGTAGATTGGAGTCAATTTAAGTGGTGGGTATCCCCCCCTCCAGGTTCGATCAAAATGTCGCAGGCTTAAATCCGGTCAAATTGATCAGGAACGTATATCCCGATGTTCGGATTGTTTTGGGGTGGGCCAATTTCGACTGAGAAATGGGACCGGAACATTTTCGGACATTTCCCTGGATTGATTACGTCGTAATCGCGGAAAGGGTGTGATTAAATGCATGCAACCGGGCATCGAAAGGTTGGGTCTGGCCCAACTAAATGAAATGGATAAGGGCGTAAGCCTACTACAAAGCCAAGAATGCTCAGTATGTAGGCGATATTGAAATATTGATCCCTCCTGGAATATTTAAGAGGCTTAACTCCGACCAGTGAACGATTTGAGGGACCACAGGCCTTCATCTTAAAATTTTGCAATGAGCAACCCAAATCGGTTGAACAGATTCGCAAAGCCTTGCAGGGTTGCTCCTTGCCAGGATCGGAGGATGGCGACATCCTGCCCCTCACCGATATCCTCACCACCTTGCAAAAGAAAAGGATATTGCATCTGGATAAGGGGCGTGATAATTTTATTCTGGGCCCTACCGGCCAACCGTCATCGGTGACATTTTTGCCTAATAACAGGAATGAAAACGCCACTCTCATTCTCCCTCTCATCATATTCGCTTTTTTTCATACACTTAATTTTTGGTTCGGTTTGTGCACGTTTTCTACCTATGAAAAAAACCAAAAATACATAAATATGTTTGACAATCTTTTTTTGCAAGGGTAGCCTGTTAAGTTGTGCACAGATTTGCCGAAATGTCTTATAAAATGAATCACTTAGATAAAACGTTACAAGTTCAACATTCCTCCGTTCCTCTGCGAGCGGCTGGCATTGCCAGCAACCTACTCTTTGGCTCCAGTGTCATTTTGATCACGTTGGCTCTTTGCCCTCAACCATCCCTTGGCGAATCCTCGTTCTCCCCTCCTAATGACTCCACGGAAGAGCTGACGTTGAATTATGCTATTGCAAATAGCCACCCTCACCAAGGAACCTCAATTGAGACTCAAACGTTTCCGACGAGCACCATTCAAAAGAATCAGCAATTATTTATTCTCATAGATCAAACTGAGAAACCAACTCCAGGGATGACAGGGTTATCTTCCGAAGACGACTCGAACCAGTCTTCTCTAGATGACATAGCTCAAACACCAGCACACCAAATCCAATCATCGGATGCTGGAAGACCCATTAATCCCTCATCAGTTGATGTCTCCCAGGAACCTAACCCTTCACAAAACCAGCGGATTTTTTTGTCTGACGAAAATAAGCTTGAAGCCCCAGACGCTCAAACTGGGTTCTCAATCAACTCCTCTACAAAATTACGTTTTTACCCTGCTGACTCATCTGAGCAACGGTCGCAGGTTGTCCTAGCCCGATTTGCCCAGGTTTTCGATCAAACATGGGAAGCCCCCCAACAGAGAAAACCAGGGGCATATGGCACCATTCCCCTTGTACTGAACGATTCGGTAGAGAAAAATCTTGAATATTTTCAGTATGGGATTCATGAACGATTTCAATCGTATCTTGACCGCTTTCATCATTATCAAGACCTTGTAGAACCCGTTTTTCGTGAACTAGGTCTCCCACCGGAACTCATGTATCTTTCCCTCGTCGAAAGTGGGTTCAACCCTCGTGCATTTTCTCGATCCCGTGCATCAGGCCCCTGGCAATTCATGAAAGGGACCGGCCGTGTGTATGGCCTTGATGTCGACTGGTATTTGGATGAACGACGGGATCCTATTAAATCCACAGTTGCTGCCGCCCATCATCTTCGTGATTTATATGACCAGTTTGGCTCCTGGCCTCTCGCCCTGGGAGCGTACAATGCAGGGAGTGGAAAGATTTCGCGGGCCATCAAAAAAACGGGGACCCGTGATTTTTGGACTATTCGACAATCTCGCCACATAAGACGGGAGACCAAAGACTATGTGCCTCGTTTTATTGCGGCGACCCTTATCGCACAAAATCCCACCGCCTATGGATTCAGTACTCCTGACGGTGATCGCCATGAATTTGAGGAAGTCCTGATTACGAAGCGCGTTCATCTATCAGCCGTTACACAACAAACGGGAATTCCGGTTGAGGAACTCCAACGACTCAACCCGGAACTTCGACGAAGTATCGTGCCCAGCCTTACAGGGCCTGGCTATTACCTGAAAGTACCCCTCGGCACGGCTTCATTGGTTGAAGAACTG
>JACDDF010000032.1 GCA_013817135.1 Nitrospirales bacterium | reverse complement strand
ATGACCCCTATACCCTTTTTGGGGTTTTTCAGGAAGTCACCATTCACCCGTTTTTACAGGTGTTTCCCACAGCAAATCATTCACCATAACCAGGAAAAATAGAAGAAGAATTCACAAAAACCTTTTTAAAAACCCTGAGCAGCTACTTTTGGGTTGACGAAGGCTTTGTATTTTTCTGAACAAAATCCAACACCCGTTGCCATTCCTCCGGATGCACTGGTTGAATCGAGAGCCGGGAACCTTTACGGAGCAGTTCCATTTTCTCTAATCCCTTAATGGCTCGCAACTGATCCAAATACAATGCCTGAGGAAACTTTTTCACGAACTGGACATCCACAAGGAACCAACGGGGCGAATCCGGAGCACTGCGCGGATCAAAATATCGGCTCCTTGAGTCGAATGCAAAGGAGTCAGGATAAGCGGCCTTAACCACTTTAATGATTCCGACTATAGCTGGAGGGTCCGTATTGCTATGGTAAAAAAATCCCAAATCCCCAACATTCATGAATTTCATGAAATTTCGAGCCTGGTAATTACGTACGCCTTCCCAACATGTGGTCTGCCGAGGAGATTTAATCAGATTATCAATGGAAAATGTTGTCGGCTCTGATTTGAACAACCAATACTGTGCCATCATGCCTCACTCATTGGCTTTGAAAACCACAAACACCATTGAGCAATTATAAAGTGTACATTTTTCAGAGTACAATTGGACCCTTCCCTAACGCATCTACAGTAAGATTGCTTAATATTTTTGAGGCACCATTCCAACCATGATTGATCAATTCATTCAGTTTGCCGAATCTTGGGTTCCCCGGGAAATCTGGTTCGGCATGATCACCTTTTCTCTCATTGCCTTTGTAGGAACCCTCATTGCGATCCCTGCGATGTTAATTCGCCTGCCACCTGATTACTTCAACAATCATAGCCACCGCAAGTGGTTTGCCAATCATCATCCAATTATTCGGGCCATTGGGTTGATGGTGAAAAACGGCCTGGGACTCATTTTTCTGGTAGCTGGAATTGCCATGCTGGTCTTACCAGGGCAAGGTATCCTCACAATGGTCCTGGGGATTTTGTTTCTGGATTTTCCGGGAAAACACCGGGTCGAACAAAAACTCATTCGGCAACCCCAGATTCTCAACGCCATCAACTCCCTGCGAGAAAAAGCGGGGAAACTCCCGTTTGTGTTTCATGAAAAAACGCCGACCTAACCACATGTCGACCTGAACACCTCTCAGTCTCCACACGTTTACACCATTTTCTCCCATTGCTAGGATGCCGCGCATGTCTTTGTTGCATAAGATCGGATGGCTAGGGCTCGCCGGACTCTGTGCCGTGGGATTCGGCCATGTTGTCGGCATAATCAATCCTCACGAAAAAGTTAACGGGCTGTGGCTCGTGGTCGCCGCCTCGTGTTTTTATGTGTTGGCCTATCGATTCTATGGTCGGTTTTTGGCGCAGCGAGTCATGAACCTGGATGACCGCCGTCGGACACCCGCGCACCGGTTGGAAGACGGCACCAATTTCTATCCCGCCAACAAATACATTCTCTTCGGCCATCATTTTGCCGCCATCGCCGGAGCGGGCCCATTACTCGGTCCCGTGCTGGCAGCACAATTTGGCTTTCTCCCAGGGTTTTTATGGATTGTCATCGGCGCGGTACTGGCAGGCGCGGTCCAGGATTTCATTATTCTCGTGGCCTCCATGCGACGAAATGGTCGTTCACTTCCGGAAATCGCCCATGCTGAATTGGGTCCCATCACTGGCCTGGCCACGGCCATCGCCGTGCTCTTTATCGTGGTCGTCGCCCTAGCCGGGTTAGGTCTGGCCGTTGTCAACGCGCTTTACCTCAATGCCTGGGGCACCTTCACCATCATCATGACCATTCCCATCGCCCTGCTCATGGGACTATACCTTCAAAAATTTCGCCAGGGACAGGTTGGGGAAATGACCCTGATCGGATTAGGACTGTTAGTGCTGACCATTATCATAGGACGAACCGTGGCCCAATCAGATTGGGCGGATTGGTTCCTCTGGGATCGCACCACATTGACCTGGAGTCTCGCGGCTTATGGGTTTCTTGCTTCTGTCCTCCCCGTCTGGATTTTATTAGTGCCTCGAGACTATCTCTCAACATTTATGAAATTAGGCGTGATCGCCCTTCTGGCCGTCGGCGTCATTGTGCTCGCCCCCACCATTGAGATGCCTCGCATCACCATTTTTGTGGCTGGCAATGGACCCATCATTCCGGGGGCGTTGTTTCCTTTTCTCTTTATCACCATTGCCTGTGGGGCTATTTCCGGATTTCATTCCCTGGTCTCCTCAGGAACCACGCCGAAGCTGATTAGTCTGGAATCCCAGGCGATTGTCGGCTATGGCGCCATGCTCCTGGAAAGCTTTGTCGGCGTGATTGCGCTCATTGCCGCCTGCCTCCTCATTCCCGGCGACTATCTCGCCATCAACACCAACCTGTCCCCTGAAACCCTGGAGACCATGGGTTTTCCGACCGCCCACATTAAGGAACTCTCCACGCTTGTTGAGGTCGATGTGTCTGGCCGTCCCGGAGGTGCCGTGTCCTTAGCTGTTGGCATGGCCTCGATTTTTTCAGGCTTGCCGGGAATGTCCGGGCTCATGGCTTACTGGTATCAATTCGCCCTCTTATTCGAAGCCTTGTTCATTTTAACCACAATTGATGCCGGCACCCGAGTCGCCCGATACCTGGTACAGGAGTTAGGGGGACGGGTCTATGCTCCGCTCAAACAAATCAATTGGTGGCCCGGGGTATTGGGCGCTAGTCTGGTCGTAGTTGCCGCGTGGGGATATCTCATTGGCACTGGATCCATTGCCACCATCTGGCCTATGTTCGGGGCGGCCAATCAATTACTCGGCATGCTCGCTCTCTGTATTGCCACGACCGTGCTCATCAAAATGAACAAAACATCCTATCTGTGGGTGACAGTGATCCCGATGGTGTTTGTTGGCGTGATCACGCTGGCGGGATGCTATAAACTCTTTGTGATCTTTATTAGTCGGGCGCTCTCAGCCGATGGGTCGCAAAGCCTGCCCATGGCCATCAATGCCTCACTCGTCGGCTTGGTGGCCATACTCGCACTCATTGTCCTCACAGACAGCGCCAGAAAATGGTATGGCTATCTTGTACACAAACAGCCATTGAACAGCACTGAAGTGATCGAAGGCGAAGGCATTCAACTTCCCGCAGGAAAGTGCTGCTAAACCAGGGACCTGCAACAACAACTTGTAAGGAGGCTTATGGCGGACAACTATTCCTTCGACGTTATTTCTCGGATCGACATGCAGGAAATGAAAAATGTGGTGGATCAGACCGAAAAAGAAGTCGGACAACGTTTTGATTTCAAAGGAACAAAAACCGAATTGACGTTAAAAGAAAAAGACAAACAATTGGTGGTGATCTCGGATGATGACTACAAACTCAACGCCGTCCTGGATATTCTCAAGGCCAAATGCGTCAAACGGAATGTCTCGTTGAAAGGTCTGACGTATGGGAAAGTGGAAGAAGCCTTAGGGGGAACCGTCCGCCAAACCATTACCATTCAAAGCGGGCTTCCGGAGGAAAAAGCCAAAGTCATCACCAAATCGATCAAAGAGGCCAAATTCAAGGCCCAGGGACAAATACAAGGGGAGCAAGTCAGAGTGCAAAGCAAAAGTAAAGATGAACTGCAAGCTGTCATGAAACATCTCAAAGAGCAGGACTTTGGACTCGATCTGCAATTTGAAAACTACCGGTAGCAGGCAACCGTGGTCATGCCACAGGCTGGCAGGCCATTCCTACATGTTCCAATGCCCGGTCCAGAGCCTGTTGACCGGCTCGAGCTCTCAACATGTCCCGAGCCTCTATTGCGGAAGGCCGGTTTTTCCCAATGGGAGCATCCAATTGTTCCAAGCTTTCAGTCCACCTCCCCGTTGCCCAAAAGAGCATTTTAAAATCCGATAATCGGAGAAGGCCTACCTCAGCCAATGCTGAATTTTCAATGACAGTTCCGCTCATTTGAGTCATCATCGTGGCTTCTCCAATTTTTACAGGACCAGTTTTCTCACGACTGGAAAGCACAACCACGATTACAGAGGGGACATGGAAGCTCTGCCCTTGGACTTTCAGTTCTTGGGAAAAGTATACCGCCTGAGAAAGCGGTGGGACAGTCACAATATCTTGAAATGAACAACGCTGCCTGAGGAACTTTTCGGTTCGTCGAGTGAGCGTCTCAAGATACTTGGCAGTGATCGCTGGAGCGGCATTCTGCGCGGTGTCATCTGCATGCACAACCAGACCAATGTTGGGCGCACCCATCCATTCACCCTTCTCTGGAGGAGGGCCCTTGTATTCAAACGCATCTTTTCCGACAAGATCGACCAGACGGGGCGTTGGACCTGCCCCACACCCCACTAAAGTTAACGCCAACACACACATAAACCATAGTGTTGATGGAGTCATCAGATCAGGTCGCCTGATTCTTCTTCCATAAGATTTCTAAGTGCATCACCGCCTGGGCAATGGCATCCTGCCCGGAAACCCATCGAAGAGTCTCGTACTCCTCACTCTCTGAATTGGGATAAATGGGAGGTTGGGTCTGAGCCCTTCGGACAACGGGATACACGTTGGATTCCAGCGGGACAACCAACCGTTCAAGGGTAGCCCATGCTTGACCATCGGTAGTGACCACCGGTTGACCGGTCCGGGCATCCAGTAAAGCGAGTTCCAAGCGGGCATAATTTTCCACGCGGTACCCTGGCATTCCCCCACCACGCATTCCCGAAGGCTGCTGATACCCGCCCAGCGGAAGGCGATCAAAGACCTCCCATTCGGAACTGGACAAAACCGCCAACAGAAGATAGGGCACATTCTGCTCCTTCCCCAATTGGATGAATTGGTCCACAGAGCGTTTGGGCTGCAACCCTTCCGGATAGACGACGGAATGAATTTGAAACGGCAATTGGTTATGAAGTTCCGTTTTCAGATGTTCCCCAAGATTTTCCAGCGTCCCTCGGCGAAGCTCGGGAGCCGATTTCTCAAATCCCGAATCGTTCAGAACCACCAGGATACTGGTCACGCCTTCGGCTGGAAGCGCCGTTTTTGTCACGACTCCTTCCTGAGCGGAGGGTTGAGGGAGGTAAGCCCCCAGACGTTTTGGAGTATTGTCCAACGAACAGCCAAAAGAAGAAACCAAACTCAGCAACCCGACGATCAACCAGATGTGACGCCACATGGTGAGGCCTCCAATGGTTAGGGTAAAATTCGTCATCAGGATAAATTCTCCTCCCTTGGAACGGTGATCGTCAAGGAAGGGCAAAATCCGGGAAGTTGTGGTTCAATCAGAAAATGAAAAGCGGGCGGCAAGTTGGCGACCGAACTTCATTATTCCCTACCAAAATAACCCCTGCTCATGCGTGTAAAAACCTACACCCGTCTGTCTCTCCAGCGGTCCCGACAACTTGAGTTCGGAAAACAACGTTGGGTTTTTCCATCCACCAATTCCTAATTGCCCCGTCCTATGATTGACCGGCCCTGAATAAAAAAATGCGGGCCAAAGCACGATCTGGTTGTCATCTTTCAAGATCTTGGGGTAGAGTAGATCTGTGTGCGCACTGCTAAAAAAACTTTTTCATTTCAGCCTACTTGCCGTTTTATTGTCCTTCCTTTTCGCCTGCGACAAGATCTCCATTCCCCGCCTCACTTACGAGGATCATTCAGAGCCACGAATTCCTATCAGCGTCACCTATGCGTTTACCCCAAAGCTCCTGAACTATACCCAAACCGTGGGCGGATGCGGGTTGCCCTATACGATTCCCGTGGGTCGGATCATCTCCAAAACATTTCTCCAAGTCGGCCAAAATCGCTTCAACGGCGTCAGAGCCGAGCCTCCCGTCGGAGAGGCCCAAGGGGTTCCTCCCGATGGCTATCGAATAGTCGTGGATCTCAATCAATTCGGATTCGATCCATTTGACCGTTCAGGCCAGGAAGATCGGTACGATGTCTTTGTGGATCTGCAACTCCACGTTGTCTATGAAGATGCGAAAGGCACACCCGTTGCTCAAAGTCCCCTGACCTACCACAAGAAAGTCAGAATACACGTCCCGGAACTCACCAGCCAATCCGTCTCATGCGAAACCGGTGGAATTGACGGAACGGTAGAAGACGCCGCTGAAACTCTGGCTAAACAGATGATAGAGGTCATCCCACAATTGGTCCAACTCAACGCAGGGCAACAACCCGTCCCCGCACAACCGGGGGTCATGGCTCCCACTACGCAAGTCCCAGCCGTAGCCGTAACGCCCCCACCCCCACCCGTGACAACTCCTTCTGTCCAATTCCGAACCAAACTGGTCGATGCCAATCGGAATCTCATTTTGGAAGAGGGCGAGACGGTGATCTTATTAATCGAAACCACTAATGTCAGCGGATCAACCATTCCTTCCGCCTATGTGGAACTCCGCGGCACCCCCATATTAGTCGAAGCCTTTAAACGTGTTGCTCCTATTCCTATGCCGATCGGGGAATTGAAAGCCGGCGAGAAACGAACGGCTGAAATTCGAGGGCGCATCGGGGAAGTCAAGGAACACCTCAAAGGAGAGCTGATCATCGGGATTATCCTATCCGAAGGCCTGCCGCCAGGAACCCATACCATTCTGACTGAGATCCAGCCCGGACCCACAAGAAAACAGCCTTCCCGGTAACCCCGAACGTTTGCCCAAAACTTTGGGGGAGCTTTATCCACGTTATCCTGGTTGAGGATATATCGATTCAGAAATATATTGATGGGGTAAAACAGGGTTTTGAGGCAAGAAAATCACCCAGCGGGCAGAAACACCAGGATAAGACTCCACATGTGGATGATCGAGATTAATATAGGGCCTGTTGAATATTCAAAACATTTGACCTATTCATTAGCAAGTGAGTGCTCGAGACCTCGCGCAAGATAATGAGGGAGTGTTCAAAAATTCTCCTCCTGTCCTGTCCTGTCCTGTCCTGTCCTGTCCTGTCCTGTCCTGTCCTGTCCTGTCCTAAGGCTTCTCGAAGGAAAGCCCGCAACCACTTGGAGGAGCTGGACGGAGCCGCACGTGAGCAACAACCAGAGGCGACATGCCTGAGCGCTTGCGCGTCGAAATGCTTCATCGCGTAGACGCGAAGCCGCTTTCAGCCTTCATAGCGACTTCGGCGAAGGAGACCCCGCGAAGGCAGGGAACGCGGCTGGGAACATTTTCAACACTCTCATTTAGTTCGCCCCCTGGGCATGCTTCAATCCCAGATACATGAGAAGAGCTCCAATAAGTTTATTCTTCGAGGTAGCCTGAGACTGCTCACCCCCATGATCTTGAGTCTCCCTGGCTAACTGGACCTCGGAAAGAAAGGTGATAGGGCCAAATAGACTGGCAGATTTCGAACCTGTCTGATCCGAATCCACCACTAAGGACAGAGGTGGTCCTAGGAATTCGGACAGGGTGTTAGGCTACAATTTGTGACCAAAGGAGGGTCATGGATTATAAGTCGAATTCGCAAGAATCATCCTGCGAATTTTAAGGCCAAAGTAGCGTTGGCCGCGCTCCGGGAGGACGCGCCGATATCGGAGCTGGCGTTAAAATATGGCGTGCATGCCACCGTCATTCACCGCTGGAAACGTGAAGCCTTGGCCTCAATGGAGGCTGGGTTTTCAGGGAAGCTCGAGAAGAGCCACACCGATCAAGAGGCTCAAATCCATGAGCTGCACGCCAAAATCGGCCAACTGAGTGTGGAACGGGATTTTTTAGTCGATGCCTCCAACCGATTGGGGTTAGGAGGCGTCAAGAAATGGTAGAGCCATCCAATGCCCAGCTGAGCATCAAGACGCAGTGTCATTTGCTCTCCATCAGCCGCTCTGGCTGGTATTATAATCCAAAAGGTGAAACCCCGCTGAACCTCAAGCTGATGCGTGTGATCGATGAGCAATTTTTAGTCACGCCCTATTACGGCAGCCGCCAGATGGCGCGCTGGTTACGGCGCCAGGGGTATGGAGTGGGTCGGCACCGAGTCCGGCGCTTGATGACGGTGAGGGGGTTGCATGCCATTTATCAGGAGCCACGCACCAGCCAGCCTCACCCGCACCATCGGATTTATCCCTATCTACTGCGAAACCTGGCGATCACACGGGCGAATCAGGTCTGGTGCACAGATGTCACCTACAGTGCGCCCAGCCTTCGGAAGTGTCATGGATGACATGACCGAAGCGCGAGCATGTGTGGAATGTAGTCGGAGGAATCTCAGGAAGGATGAGTCCGCTACCCGCTTTTCGCTACGGAAAAGCGCGAGCCGAAGCGGCGGTGACCTGCTATGCACTGGCAGGGTGACGAAGCCCGTGGGAAACGGGACGTGAGGCGAAGTCGTTACGCCAAGATGCGCTCTAGGCTGAGTGCGGGAAGGTGGAGGAACACGAACCGGGTGAGGCGCGTCTGTGGGTTGAAATGTCACCACCTCCTACACGACTTACCAGGAGGTTCACGGACAGAGAGCAGGCAGATGTATGGGCTGCTATCGGGTGGCGGGCGAGATGTCGCCGCGCCGCCATCCAGCCAAGTGGAGTGCGTAGCTAGCACGTGGCGTCTGTGACGACTTGCGGCAAGTAAGGATAAAGACTGCGACCGGCCACCTCCCCCGCATGAGATTAAGTCCACCAGGTGAACTGGGGAAGGCGATGGCGGGGATGGCAAGGAAGTGCGATTCTGATGCCCCCATCGTTGGCGGAGCTCCCGTAGTAGTCGGAAACAGGGAAAGCCTGTTACAGGGCGAAGGGGAGCAGCTCAAGTACCTTGCGAGGTTGAGGAGCTGCCCGTAGAGAGGTGAAGACCTTTGAGAATCAGCGAAATGCCACGCAAGCTGGCGACCTGGTCGACAGCAGACGATACACGGAAGTTTGACCGTCTGCTTCGGCTCGTTGCTCATCCGGTCTGGCTGGCCGAGGCGGCCCGTGTGACCTTGGCGTCCTCAGGCGCCAAGTCACCAGGCATCGACGGCATAGACAAATCGAAGCTGGAGGCGGTCCTAGCACAGGAGCTTGCGCGCATTCGCGCGGAACTCCTGGCCGGTGACTATCAACCCGCCCCGGCTCGACGGGTCTTGATTCCGAAGCCCAACGGCCCGTCACGACCATTGGGAATACCCACGCTGCGCGACCGTCTCGGGCAGCGCGCCATGTTGATGGCCATGGAACCAATCTGGGAAAGCGATTTCCATCGCAACTCCTATGGTTTCCGGCCACAACGGAGCGGGCATCATGCGATACGGACGGTAAAATTACAGCTGCAGGATAGCACCGAGACCAAAGGCCGCTGGGTCATCGGAGGAGATCTGGCTAGCTATTTTGAGACGGGGCATCATCGGCGGTTGATGCGCAGCGTGCGGAAGCGAATCCGAGACAGGCGATTCCTGACCCTGCTCTGGCGATTCATCAAAGCGGGCCATGTTGATCATGGCCTGTTCCGGGCGGCAAGCGAAGGTGTTCCGCAAGGAGGAGTGCTCTCACCCCTCCTCTCTAACATCATGCTCCAGGAGTTTGATGCGTACTTGGAGGTGAACGACCTGAGCAAGAAGGCCCGAAAGGATCGCTGGGCGTGGAACTTTGGCATCCCGCGCGGTCGGCCCATTACGATTCGCGAGAATCGCCAATGGAAACCAGCCGTGGCCTACTGCCGATATGCCGATGACTTTGTGGTCATCGTGAAAGGGAACAAGCATCATGCCGAGGCGATCTGCGAGGAATGCCGGGCGTTCCTGGAGGGTCCTCTGAAATTGACACTGAATATGGCGAAAACCCATATCACGCATGTCAACGACGGATTCACCTTTTTGGGGCACCGGATTATTCGGAAACGGGGGGCACGAGGGATGATGCGCCCGGTCTCGACTATCCCCAAGGAGAAGAGCCGAGGTCTGGCCCGTCAGTTGACCGCGACTCTCTCCGGCAACGACCATGTGAACAAGATCGATATGGTGGAAAGGCTGAATCAGCAACTTGCTGGCTGGGCCAACTTTCATCAGTACACGGATTACACCGCCAAGGTGTACCAGCATCTGGATCGCCTCGTGTTCTGGAAACTGGCGCATTGGCTGGCCCGTCAGTACAAAACATCGATCACATCACTGATGCGGCAGTACGTGAAGCGACCGGGCGAAGGGCAAGCCAAGACCTGGCACCTCTTTGGCCGGAGTGGGAATGGGACTCGGTGTGGGATCGTGCTACGTCGGCTGGTCACCAGCCGAAAGCAGCAATTCCGATGGCGCAATCCATCGGAGAATCCCTATCTGAGCATGGATCCCGACCGCAAAACGCTCACGTCTCGATACCGCGAGATCGCTATGGCTATGACGCATGCTTGAGGGGAGAGCTGTATGCGCTGAGAGGCGCACGTATGGTTCGGGGAGGAGAAGCAGGGAAATAGCGGATGACTACGCCCTGCTTCTTACTCTACCCCGATCAAACGTGGGTTTTTGTATTTGGTGGCGATCATGGACTGGCATAGCCGGAAAGTACTCTCATGGCGCTTGTCCAATACGATGGATACGTATTTCTGCATTGAGGCACTGGAGGAGGCTCTG
>JACDDF010000556.1 GCA_013817135.1 Nitrospirales bacterium | reverse complement strand
GTTGAAACGTGAAGACCTGGATGAATTTGTGAAATGCTACAACCCGGCCAATCGGCATAATAGGGAAGATCCTTCGCATAGCTCAGGACAAGCCTGGTCAGAGAAGAACCCTGAAGGCCGCTGGCGGTCTTACGACTATGCCGAATTAGCCGCCCGCGACAAAGCCAGCCTCGACCTCTTCTGGCTCAAAGACGACTCCCTCGAAGATTCCGCCAACCTTCCCGATCCCGACGTGATAGCCCAAGAAATCGTCGACGACCTCGAAGCCGCCCTCGAACAATTCCGCTTGATTGCTAATGATTTAGGTGATGAAACCTCCGCGAAGGTAATCTAATGCCGTGGATTCATGCTCAACAAAAGATTCTTCGAAAAATCACTCAAGGTACTGACCTCAACTCTTCGGATACGGCTTACCGAACCGTCCTCGAAGTTCGAGCGGACATATCAAGCACACGCTATGAGTACAAAAAAGAAATTGGGTTTATTGTACGGATTGGAGAGAATAGCTCTATTAAAATCCCGCTGACAATGTTGGAAACTTGCTATGGTGCCCTCAGCCTGCACGGAAACTATGATGGCAAATTCTTTAGAAACCACTACCCACTTCAAGCAAAAGATCATCCTTGCCATGTACATACAGTTGGACAAGTATTTGTTGTGGCTGGTTTAGCTAAACGAACTGGAAACAGTTACCGCCAATAGCATCTCTTGAATAGCGGAGAAGGTATTTTGGGAATTTTCTCGCTATTGAATTAGGATAGTCGAATTCAATTCCCTTGGCGCAATGACTCTTATGAAGTTTTATGTTGGGGTGACAGACAACAAATGGTTTGAGTTCCTTGCCAGCCGAAACCCTGATGAGGTCAATTTCTGGCGACCTGGTTGGACCGGGACATTTCAGGCAATTCCCATTGGTGCTCCTTTCCTTTTCAAGCTACATAGCCCGGATAATTTCATCGCGGGAGGCGGCTTCTTCGTTAAACACTCCAACCTGCCTTTGTCATTGGCGTGGGAAGCTTTTGGTGAAAAGAATGGCACCCCTTCACTCGATTCCTTGCGCACTGTCATACAAAATTTCAGATCAAACAAGCCGCGTGAACATGACCCGGTCATCGGCTGTACCATCTTGGCTAATCCTTTCTTTCTTCGACGAGAAGACTGGATTCCTGCACCATCCAACTGGGCGAAAAGTATTGTTCAGGGTAAAAGCTACGAGTCAGCGCGGGAAATTGGTGCTGCTTTATGAGCTGAAATTAATGCTAGGCTTGCTAAAATAGAATTCGAGAAATCTTTTACGAGCACAGATGGGGCCTCTCTCCAAGGAGAGGGAATTTCGCGGTATGGGACCGAATTCCTAACTAGAGCCAGACTTGGGCAAGGCGCTTTTCGGGTTCTAGTTATTGATGCCTACACCCGTCGTTGCGCCATCACTGGCGAACGCACGTTGCCAGCACTTGAGGCCGCTCATCTTCAACCTTTTGCAAAGTCAGGACCAAACCACACAGCAAACGGCTTGCTGTTGCGTTCAGACCTTCATAAATTATTTGATTCTGGCTACATGTCAGTCACACCCGATCTTTCTGTGGAAGTAAGCCGAAAGATCAAAGAAGAATGTGAGAATGGTCGAGATTATTACGCGCTACATGGCCGAAAGCTAGCCGTTGTTCCTGCAAAGTCTATGGATCGCCCTTCATCTCAGTTTTTAAAATGGCATAACAGCCATATTTATCTCGGGTGAGTAAGGAGAGGTCTGCTATGGTGAATAATAACGTCATGTCAGCTCTGTTGGAATTTCGTCGCAATCGAAACTGGGAGCAATTCCACCAACCCAAAGAGCTGGCTGCTGCTCTTACAGTTGAGGCCAGTGAGTTGCTCGAAATATTTCAGTGGAAATCACACGACGAGGTTGCTCATCTCCTCAAGAGTGAATCGAGAGATCGGGTTTCTGATGAGATTGCCGATGTAGCCATCATCCTTTCCTACCTTTGCCATGATCTGGGCATTGACCTAAATGAAGCAGTAATGTCCAAGTTAAAAAAGAACGAAGCCAAGTATCCGGTTGATAAGGCCTACGGAAACGCGAAGAAGTATAACGAGGAATAGAAAGATTTAAAAAATCTGAGACCTTTTTTTGGAAAGGCCAACACCTTATGCCCAACGCGCTCGGGTTCATGTCTTGCATTCATACATACTCACATGCCCCTTCCCACCTTCTCCAGCTCGTTCAGAATGGTTTCCTTTTCTATGCGGATTCTTGTGGGGGAAGGTTCTGTAAAGCGAAGATGGATGGCACTTGTCTTTTAGATGCCGGGGTTTCGCCCCCGCGCGACGAGCCACTTTTGTTTTGGCAAAAGTGACCAAAACCATTGCCGCCCCGTCTGGCCTCATTGAAGAGGAGGGACGCCAATCCTGAGTAGAGCGGACCAACTCGCCAGGCTCAAACAAGGTCCGCCAGCTGATAAGAGCGTCCCTCCTTTGGGCCAGCCGGCAGGCGTCGGACTACAGACGAAACGTTCATGTTTGAGGTCCGGTCTTGTATTCACACATGTTCCCAGCCTCCCTTCCCATCTTCCTGCTTGTTCAGAATGGTTTCCTTTCCTCTGCGGGGTTTTG
>JACDDF010000555.1 GCA_013817135.1 Nitrospirales bacterium | reverse complement strand
GCGCCGGTTCTTGTACCAGCACAGAAGCCATCACCAGACGTTGTCTCTGGCCACCGGACATCGTCATGGGATCACGGTGAGCACAATTGGCCAACCCCATTTGATTGAGGGCATGAACGACCCGCCGTCGGACCTCGTCCACAGAAAGCAGAGGGTCACGATATTCCAATGGGTGGAGCAATTCCCCCTCAACAGTCGTCGCCACAAGTTGCGTATCAAAATCTTGAAAGACAAGGCCGACTCGCCCAGCCTGTTTCCACACGGGATCATCCAGGGTGCTGCGTCCCTTCACTCGCATCGTTCCGGAAAAAATCCCAGGTATCATATGAGGAATGAGACCATTACAGGCATAGCATATCGTGGACTTCCCACTTCCACTCCTGCCTAACAGGACAACGAGTTCACCGGAAGCCAGAGAAAATGAAACATTCCGGAGAACAGGCGCTGAACCGGACGCATACTGGAATGTAAGGCCACGACAGTCCACAATTGCGTCGCGAAAATGGTCATTCGTCCCCTCGCTCCCCATCGCCTCATGTGACCGCAGCGTTTGGGAAGGGTGAATATGGGAAGCACCTGATTCTCGAATATCTTCATACCGCAATCGCCACCGTTGCACTCTGGGATAGAGAAAACCCAATAATGGGGGACCGAGAAACAAGCCCATCACCACATTATTAAAAAAGATCGCTGGAGCGAGGATAACAAAGGGTAACAACCCCAACCACTCCACTCCCCACGCAATCATTCCGGCACAGGCGGCTGAAGCGATGACGCACACCACGCCATATTCCATCATCTGACGCCAAGATTTCCCCAAGGGCGGCTGGCCGGATGAGAACCACCCCAAATGCCCCCACAATACATACGGAAGATACCCGAAAATAAAATTGCCTAATAATCCAAAGAAACTTGCCGGCCCCAAGGTGCCGAAACAATCTCCGATGACATTGCCAATACCTGCGCCCCAGGCCGCAGCGGGACCAAACAACAGCGATGCGACAATGGGAATGGCATTAGCCGGCCGTAATTCCACAAAACCAGGAACAATCGGAATGCCGGCTTTAAAGGGAATAAGAATAGCCGCATAAATTGCCGCAATCTGAGCCGTCAGAACAATCTGCCGGGTATCCCGCCAGACAGCAATCAGGTCGGACCACCATCGTCGTGAATCACGAGCGTCTTGAGGAAGAGACATGAAGGTATGAAAAATTCTTAAGACGTGAGGTCATCAAATGGTTGATGAATAATGAAACATTTTGACTGTCGATCGGAAAATAGCTCCCGAAGAGCTATTTCAAAAGAATAAGGGAACGCCCAAATCAGGTTGACAGAAGGAGGGTAATACCCGGGAATTGAGACCGGTCAATGAACGACCTGCCTGCGCGCTTGCGCGGCGGAGCGCTTCAGCGGATAGACGTGAAGCCGCTCCACCGAAGGCAGGGAACGCCGTCGGCCTGCCTGCCGTAGCTCCGGCGCAGGCACGGCGTCAGTTTTCATCCTTCCCATTCACGAATATCATACGGTGATCTGCCTCCGCATAAAGCGGACCTTCGACTAAGGCATTCAGCAAAAGATCCCTCAAGGGGATTTGATGGTCCCTTCGATCCGTGGCGTGGGTTAACATGTCATAGCCATCCCCGCCGTCAGCCACAAACGCGTCCGTCGCCACGGTATAGGTTTTGGAAATATCCAACGGCGCACCTCCAACCATGATGCTCCTCACACGAGATCCAACCGGGGCCTTTCCCATATACGTGACCTGGAGACCGGATATCTGGAGGAACCGACCGGAATGATTCGGCCATTGGCTCACACTATGCTCTAGCACCTGGCGAAGCATCGCTCCCGTGACATGCAAGGTCACAAGAGCCGAGTCAAAGGGCAGGACCGCAAGCACGTCGCCAAGCGTAACCGGACCGAGTTCCAGACTTCGACGAATCTGTCCGGCATTAATCAAGGCGATTTCCGTGTCCAAGGTTCTTCGCATTCGATCGGCTAATAAATTGCCTAAATTGGCCTCTTGGGTTCGGATAACCAGCCGATCACCTTGGAGCCCCACCGACGCCTCTCCTACTACCTGAGTGGCATGCCGGGCAAACCGCTGTCGATACTCATTCAGGAGTTGTTGGACCTTCGGATCGACTGGAACCGCTACCGTAACTGGAATATTCCGGGAACGCGCCTGGACGACCAATCCGTCTTCAATCGTCAGATCCAATCGCCCGATTGTTTGTCCTTGACGGTGCGTCTTCACATACACCGATCCAGGACGGGTCACGGTTTCAACCGGCTGAGTCAATCCAGGAGCATACAATCCGTCAAACCCTTCGGTATGTCCCCCGATGAGCACATCCACCCCCTCAACTGACTCCAGAATTTTCAAATCTTCATCACTATCTTGATGCGTCAGTGCAATAACCAGATCAACATGGGCCTCTGTTCGTAACCGCTGGACTTCCTCCTGGAGAGAGGCACTCGGATCCACTAACGATAATTCCTTTACAACATCCCGGTTAAAGGTATCAGGAAAATTACTTGTCCCCACCACACCTAATATTCCAACGCTCACATTCCCAAGACGAGTGACAACTGAGCGCCTGCAAGGCAGGAC
>JACDDF010000554.1 GCA_013817135.1 Nitrospirales bacterium | reverse complement strand
GTAGTTGGCGAAGTCCTTGCGTTTAGACACGGCTTCGCAAGTGATGCCGATTAACGGGGCGGGAAAGCGTTTATTCATCGATGGAGGCTCGTTTCCGGCCCAGCCACACCCGTTCGGTACTGGGAAAGGGGACCTCTAATTCGGTGGCAAAATCCTGCAAGGTGTTGCCACTGAGCAAATGGCCTAATCCTGAGCGATAGCGTTTGGCGAACCGGCGTTGCCAGGTTTGCGGGTGCTCACGAATGGCCAGGGCTACCGCATCATGAATGAGCCGGGCGCCGTTATATCTGCGTTTGAGCAGACGGAGAACCTCATAGATTTCTTCAGGAATATCCATGTCATCGATTTCTTCCCGGTGTTCCCAGAGGAACCGGTCCAAATATTCCGGGGCTGGTATCCATTCGCGTTTCCAGGGGAGGTTGGCTTTCATGCCTTTGGTCGCGGCTTCTGTTCTGGCGAGGAGGTAATCGGCATGGCTCATGCGATTGGCAGCCGGCTTCCCTCTGAGCCATCGCAAACACACGGCTTTCACCAGACATAAATTCGCCACGACGAATTCCGGTATATTGGAATCGAATACCCGGATTTCCAGAGTGGGAGGTTTGGTTTTTCGTCCTTTACTATAGACCAGTTCCCTGGTATCGACCGAGGTGAGTTCCCCTCGTTTCGTGGGCGTGAAGTAGGTGGCATTTCCACGAAGAAACCGATTGGAGGCTTTGCCCGTGACTTTTTTGTCCCATATGGGAGAATTGGCTCCGGTCGCGATGAGCAACGGGAGTTGGTCATGGAGATGCCAACTGAGAGCGGTCGCTTCTTGTTTGGTGAGTTTGCGATTGGCGACAGAGATGTGCAAGTGGGTGCCCGCAAACCGGTTCGTCCAGCCTCCCACAAATAACGGCACGCGATAGTCCTGTTCGTCTTCCCGACTGCGATACAGTCCGCGCAGGTATTTTCGCAAACCGGCCTTGAGTAAAAACAAACTCTCCCGGACCGTGCTAAAGGGACGACTGTTATATTCGCTGCCGATGGAGGCATCCCGGGTAAATCGCTCTCCGGATTCAGAAAGACCAGGCCGGGGTTTTGACAGGCGTCTGCCGATCTTGTGATCGGTGACATTAATACTGTACGCCTCGATTTCGACGCCAATGACTATTCGTTGATGAAACGGGATGCGTGTTTTGCCTGCCATATCAAGATCGTATGTCCTTATCTGTTGGGGTGGTCGGGGAACGGGACTGGTTTCGCGTCTGATGTCCTACCGGATTCGTGCAGCTTTCCATTGGCGGAATCATCCGTCAGAGAAGGGCCATTCCGGCGAATTGAAGGGGCTTGTGCTTGGTGACTGTACTGCAGATCACTGCGGGGTATCACGCTCAAAATTTCTGAAATAACTTGTAATGTGGCAACACGTTCAATAGAGACCAGGATCTCGGAAGGTCAATGGGACAGACTGCTGGGATCCAATTGTAGGCCTCTGGGCAGAAAGAGTCTAGAAGGGGTATATTGTTCCTTCATTTTCTCTCATTTTTTCCGGCGTCCAAGCCAACAGATTTTTAAGAGTCCCCGGGGTTTCGTGTCCAAACAAAGATATCCTCATTCAGGTAGGGGACACCACATGCTCATCTGGCAACTTCTCACCCGTTCGTCGTTCTAAGTCTCCGGGGAAGGTTCTGTGCCCATATTGAAAATGCCTTGGCTGGGCGAGAGCCTTCGATGGATCTTGGACTGAACCCCTTCGACTGCACCCAGGGGAGGCTTGTCGACAGGCTCAGGACGACAAGGTATTCCCCTGGGTGTTCGCTTCGTTCATGGCTTGATTTACCCAGAATAGTTTCTGATCACTAGCGTAATGAATTTGTACATATTAGGCACCCATGACGGCCGCTTTTCCTCTTTTGACAAAATCGTCAACTGTTTCTTTGGTGTTGTCTATCCAGTCCTCGGCTTGATCCAATGTATCGGTGGCAAGATCCTGTAGGTCTTCTCTGGTTCGTTTCCCGGACTGTGGGGCCCACAACAGCCCTGCTGCGATTCCCAATGTAATTCCGGACACAAAGGCCATGGTCCCGATTGCGCATCCTGAAGACATCATTTTCATTTCGACCTCCCTCGTTTTATAAGTCGCCTGGTGAATGTTGGCCGTTCTGTACGGCTTACTGACTCTCACTCAATCTTTATATCAGAAGCAACTGATGTGCCAGTGATGGTTGTGTGTATTCATGGTGAACCATAGCCTGTTTTTGGGCATTCTGTGGATTTTCCCGTTCGTTCATTTTTTCGAGATGGAGCAATTTGTCTTTGTGTGAGACGGGTTGTTTTTGCTAAAGGATAGCGGTGCTGCGTTTTAGGTTATGAGGATGTGGTGGAACATGCCGTGCTCTCCATTTCATGGTTACTGTATCGGCTGAATCCGATAAGGAAATAATGTGTTCTGCCAAGTCGGCGGGATTTGTGCGTATTTGCGGATTGAAGTGCGCTTCTGTATGTCGGATAAACAGATGAGTTTAGAGAAATCTCCTCTCATTCATATGCGCCATGCGACGGTGTATCGGGGAACTCAGCCTGTCCTCCATGATCTGTCCCTGGTCATTGGTCAGGGGTGTTCGACCGTCATCC
>JACDDF010000553.1 GCA_013817135.1 Nitrospirales bacterium | reverse complement strand
GGAGATCTTCCAAAAGGCTCTTGAGTCCGGAATACGACAATACCAACTCATTCGAGCGGAAAAAGAACTCTTGGAACAAACCCTGACGGGTTCCCTCAAAGCCCTGTCGGAGGTTCTTTCCCTGTTCAATCCTGAGGCGTTTGGACGAGCCTCTCGCCTCAAACGGTATGTTCTGGAATTGGCACAGCAGATGGGAATCTCAGATGTGTGGCGTTTGGAAATTGCCGCAACCCTCTCGCAAATCGGCGCCATCATCCTCCCCGAAACCATCTTAAAAAAAATAGATGCCGGTGCCCCCTTGACGACCGATGAGACCAAAGTCTTTTACCAACATCCATGCACGGGGAGAGACATTCTGGCCAAAATCCCGCGAATGCAGGAAGTGGCCGACATTATCATGTATCAGCACAAGCATTTCGATGGATCAGGAACACCCGGCGATGGTCGGCGAGAAGAAGACATTCCCTTGGGAGCACGACTCCTCAAAGTCGCGATCGATTTTGATGGATTCCGGATACAAGATATGCCGCCAAGCGACGCGTGTGAAAAACTACAGGAACGAACAGGATGGTACGATCCCAAGGTGCTTCAAGCCCTGAAAGTCGCGTTTGTCCGGGAACAGCAGTTTAAGTTACGCCACATCTCCTTACGCGAACTCCAACCTCACATGGTGTTGGCCGGGGGAATATTTGATACAAAAGGCCACCTGCTTGTGGGAAAGGGGCAGGATCTTTCCGAATGGATGGTCACCAGGCTCAAGCAGATGGGGGGCGGCCAGTCCGTCCAGGAGCCGATTCGGGTGATTGTGCCGGTGGAATGCAGCCCGGCGGCTTGTGCAACCTGAGGTGGAAGAACGGGGCTACCCTTCGTTCCACAGTGATCAGTGATAGAGGAAGGAGTCTTTGTGCTAGAAAAAGTTCTTTTAGTCGATGACGAATCAAGTGTCTTAGAAGCCCTGCAACGGCAATTCCGAAAACAGTTTCATCTCCACACCGCCTTAGGGGGAGAAGAGGGGCTCACGATGCTCCGCATTCAGGGACCTTTTGCGGTGGTGGTGTCCGATTGTCGCATGCCAGGCATCGATGGGATCCAATTCCTTGCTCTTGCTCGCAAGATCGCGCCGGACACCGTGCGGATGATGTTGACCGGGAATCATGATTTGGAGACTGCGATGGCGGCCGTCAATCAGGGAGAGATCTTCCGCTTTCTCACAAAACCCTGTCCGCCTGACACCTTCCAAAAGGCCCTGGAGGCCGGGGTGAAGCAGTACCAACTCATTCGTTCGAAGAAGAGCGTCTTGAGCAGATCTTGACTGGTTCACCTGAACCAATGAGCTCGACAACATTGATCAGTCCCTTGTTGGGGACCCTGCCATACGTTTCGAAAAAATCCGTGGGCACTTGGAACGGTTTCAGCACCACCTAACGCTCACCCCTCCAAACTGGTCCATCCATCTCCAAGCCTCTACCCCGGTGTCAGGTCAACCGGCCCTCAGCCCCATCACTCAAATTTCACAAATCTTTAATGCTGAGGTTTGCAGCAAAAAGGATCATTTTTGCAACCATTTTCTAACTTCAATGCAATCAACTACTTTCATGTTGCAGCAGACTGTTGCATGAAATCTTTATGAAAATCGGGTAGCCAGGGAGGACTCTCAATGCGCCAAGACGAGGGTTGGGAGTGACCGTGGCGTGGAGGGCGATCCGATCAAAAGTGGGGCATGACAATAGGAAAGGCACAGGCAAGGGACCGGTGGATGCTTGATACAGGTTGTCGGGAGTGACGGCAATGGACAGGGAAATGATGCACAATGTCGAGTATGACATGGTTGTTCCGTCATCCCCGCCGGTTGGTAGCGGGGATCCATCAGGAAGGAAGCAAGATGGACTCCCGATACAGGCTGTCGGGAGTGACGGAAATTGATAGGTACATGATGAACAATGTCGAGTATGACATTGTTGTTCTGTCATCCCCGCCGGTTGGTAGCGGGGATCCATCAGGAGAAATTCACAGATGGATGCCCGATTAAAGCTGTCGGGCATGACGATGAGGGGGAGGATGCCCGATTAAAGCTGTCGGGCATGACGATGAGGGGGAGGATGCCCGATACAAAACGTCGGGCATGACGATGAGGAAAGGATACCCGATACACACTGTCGGGAATAACAGAGGGGAGGATGCCCGATACAGGTGGTTTAAGACGAACCTAATAGAGGGGATTTACCTATATGTGCTGTACCTTTCGGTCAAAAATGAATATGATTGGACCTTCTGTGAGGGGTTTGGAAATTAACCTGTAAGGGCAAATCCTCGATGGCTGCTAAAGGGAAGTCAACGAACACCAAGGGAGAACCCAAAAAGCCAGTCAAGAAACGTCTTCCTTCAAAGAAAGGCTCTCCTCCGACCCCGGCAAAAACCCCATCGAAAGAATTACGATCAAGTCCTAAGACGCCATCCCTGGTCAAAAAAGGCTCTCGTTCATCTCATGAAGCTCGCCAACTGCAGTCAGGCTTTCCAATCGTGGGGATTGGGGCCTCGGCGGGTGGGCTCGAAGCCTTTGAGGAATTCTTTACCCAGATGTCCCCGAATAGCGGGTTAGCCTTCGTGGTGGTTTCCCACC
>JACDDF010000552.1 GCA_013817135.1 Nitrospirales bacterium | reverse complement strand
CATTAATAGGGTCTAATCCTACCTGTCTGCCCTTGAGGAATGGAGATCAGGGAAGGGGCTGCCGCAACCGATCGTCCCAGGTAGACGTGAAATTTTCTGGCTTGTTCCTTCATGCGCACTAGAGAAAGAATGTAAGCCCATGCCATTGCGTGTCCATCCCACAATTGCCTCGTTAACATCGTATTCTCCGGGGAAACCCTTGGATGAATTGGAGCGGGAACTGGGAATTACTCAGGCAATTAAACTGGCATCTAATGAAAATCCTTGGGGTCCTTCGCCGAACGCGCTGCAGGTCCTAGCGGAGGCAGCAGCGTCGCTTCACCGTTACCCGGATGGCGGGGCTCACTACCTTCGGCAAGCGTTGGCCGAGCGTTTGAAAGTTCCCGATGATCAGGTTCTGGTGGGCAATGGATCGGATGAAATCATTAGTCTTTTAGTCCGCGCGTTTCTCTCACCGGGTGATGAAGCGGTAATGGCCGATCTGACCTTTGTGATGTATAAGCTTTCTGTGTTGGGAGGGCATGGTGTGCCGGTAGAGGTGCCCTTGAAAAATTGGGTCCATGATGTGGCGGCCATGGTTGACGCGGTTACCGACCGCACGAGGCTCTTTTTTCTCTGCAATCCGAATAACCCCACGGGCACGATGCTGACGGCAAGGGAAATAGATGGATTCCTTTCCCGGCTTCCCGATCATGTGGTTGTCGTATTTGATGAGGCGTACTATGAATACGTGCGACATCCCGATTTTCCGGACAGCTTGCAGTATGTTCGTGACGGGCGGCCGGTTGTGGTACTACGGACGTTTTCGAAAATTTATGGACTGGCAGGATTGCGCGTGGGTTACGGGTGTACGACCAAAGAAATCGCTGGGTATGTGAATCGGGTTCGTCCCCCCTTCAACGTGAATAGCTTAGCTCAAGAAGCCGCACGAGCAGCTCTTTCCGATGACGACCATGTGGCCAAAAGCCGGGCCATGAATGAAGCCGAAATGACGTTTCTGGAAGAAAGGCTGACCACCATGGGCTTAGAGCCCGTTCCCAGTCAAGCCAACTTTTTGTATTTCAATGTCGGGATTGACGGAAAGCGTGCGTATGACGCGTTGCTTAGGGAAGGCGTCATTGTTCGGCATATTCGTGGGCCAATGCTCCGAGTGACCATTGGCCAACCGACCGAAAATCGGCGCTTTCTTGAATCTTTGACCCGAGTGCTCTCCACGGTGGCGTAGAGCAAGGATTCTAATTTATATAATGGTTATTGTCTTAAAACCCGAAGCCACAGAGGAGAATATTGATCACTTGATTGATCGCCTTCGTTCCTTAGGGATGGTCACCCAAATCACTAAGGGGAAAGAACGGACCATTGTGGCGGTGCTCGGCGATGACCGGGTGCTGCAAGGACAACCCTTGAGCGTGTTTCCCGGTGTGGAGAGTGTGACTCCGATTCTGGCTCCTTGGAAGTTAGTGAGCCGTGAATTTCAAAAACACGATTCCGTCATCGACGTGGCCGGCGTGAAAGTTGGGGGAAGCCAGATCGTGATTATGGCCGGTCCTTGCGCGGTGGAGGAATTAGAAATTACGGTGGGCATTGCTCAAGAAGTGGCGAAGGCCGGCGCCACCATTTTGCGTGGCGGCGCGTACAAGCCTCGTACCTCGCCCTATTCCTTTCAGGGTTTGGGACAGGAAGGATTGGAGTTTTTGGCTGCAGCCAGGCAAAAAACAGGTCTTCCGGTGGTCAGTGAAATTTTGGATGTCCGTGATCTCGGACATTTTTTGGAAAAAGCGGATGTGATTCAAATTGGCGCCAGGAATATGCAGAATTTCGAACTCTTAAAAGAAGTCGGGGCCTATGATAAACCCGTTTTGTTGAAGCGTGGGCTGTCGGCTACGATTAAAGAGTTACTGCTATCCGCAGAATATATTATGTCCCGTGGCAATCGGAATGTCATGCTGTGTGAAAGAGGGATTCGTACCTTTGAGACTCAATATCGCAATACGCTCGATTTGAGTGCGGTGCCCACCCTAAAGGAAATGACTCACCTGCCGGTCATCGTGGATCCGAGTCACGCAACGGGTAATTGGAAACTTGTGGCTCCTATGGCCAAAGCCGCAATTGCGGCTGGAGCTGACGGCTTGTTAATTGAAGTCCATTCTAATCCGGAATGTGCCTTGTGCGACGGAGAGGAATCGCTGAAGCCCAGCCGGTTTACCGAACTCATGAATGATTTGAAAAAGGTGGCGCAGGCTGTAGGCCGAGAACTTTGATTGTTCTCTGGTGATTCCGACACTGTTGCCTTCCATCATGTCGACTTCCCATTCAGAATCGTTGTTCCGGCACGTGACCATTATCGGGATAGGCCTGCTTGGCGGCTCTCTCGGTCTTGCGCTGAAGGAACAGGGTTTAGCCAAGATGGTCGTGGGGATCGGGCGTCGACAAGAAAATCTCGAATTAGCCGTTCGAATGGGTGCGATTGATCAATTTGCACTGGAGCCTCATCGAGCTGTGAGTCAATCGGATTTAATTGTCCTGGCTACTCCAGTCGAGACCTATCTCTCCCAAATTGACCTGTGGGGAAAAGATCTGGCTCCGTCCGCCATTGTGAGTGATGTGGGGAGCGTGAAGGGCCATCT
>JACDDF010000551.1 GCA_013817135.1 Nitrospirales bacterium | reverse complement strand
CTGGTCACTATGATGGTCATTGACTCATTAGTTCTGGCGACAGGAAATCGACATAAAGTTGAGGAAATTCAATCCATTCTCAATGATGTGGGCATCCCTATGCTTACCTTAAATGAATTTCCTGATTTTCCCGCTGTCGAAGAAGATGGGGTTACCTGTCAAGCCAATGCCGTCAAAAAGGCGGTGGCCACAGCAAAATTTACCGGACAGTGGGCCCTGGCCGACGATACCGGCTTGGAAGTGGATGCGTTACAGGGACGTCCAGGGGTTTATGCGGCCCGATATGCCGGTGAGCATGCCACCTACGAGGAGAATTGCAAAAAATTATTGCAGGAATTACACGGCGTGCCTTCAGCTCAGCGAACCGCCAGATTTATTACCGTGGTGGCTCTGGCCAATCCTGATGGACAGACCGAAACGGTTGAAGGAGTATTAGAGGGAATTATTACCCAGGAGTTTCATGGAACAGGTGGATTCGGGTATGATCCAGTATTCTATGTTCCTCAACTAGGAAAAACCTTAGCCGAGATGACCTTTGCAGAAAAAAATCGAATAAGCCACCGGGCTCAAGCGGTTACCAATGCCAAGAGTCTTCTCACCACACATCGCCATCTAGCAAAAGAGTCGGGGCGTAGCGCAGCCCGGTAGCGCGCCTGCTTTGGGAGCAGGATGTCGGAGGTTCAAATCCTCTCGCCCCGACCAATTTTTTTCAACCGTTTCCCACCTTCCTTTACATCCATAATCTTCTCCTTCTGAGATCAGGATCCGGTTCCAATCCCGGCCTCTGGCGAATTGTTTCTAATCTCTCCTTCCTCGGTTTTTCTTTCTATGCTGATGATCTCAAATTTGATTTATCCTGCTCCACCTACTGAAAATGAATTTTTGAAGGTTGACGGGAAGATGGATCTCAAATAAATGGAAGGAAGAGCATTTATTCATTGAAACGGATCCGTTGGCTCCGGGTTCAATGCGGACACGAAATTTTTGTCTGTGCAATACGCCATAACTTTTTCCCGTTTATCCGTTGACGTTTGGCGGCTATTGAGCAACGCATCGTAGGTTATCCCTTGGCTGAAAGTCCATCGACCTGACCCGAACAGACCGGATGCTTTTTGATCGGTCGACACAAAAAGTCAAGGAAATTCTCATCGAAATCCGTTTCCAGTGATTGTGCAATCCGTGTTGATCAATTAAACGGAATCCCTCGATCTTCTGAACTGGTTTTGTTACCTTCTCTGTTGAGTGTGCTTGTGATCGAGGTGGGTCGTGAGAAAATTTGCATGATAGCCTGTGCGATGAATGGGCAACTATTTATGGAACGTTATTGAAAGGCGGACATGAATAAACGAATTCAGGAAATTGAGAAGCCGGAGTACAGCCCAAGAAAACAGGGAGGTCTCGTCCGAGGACTGATCGGCCTGCTGGTGTGTGTAGGTTTGCTCGTGATCAATCCTGAATCAGGCCAGGCCGTGGTTGAAGATGATGTCCGGGTCCTTCGTGAGGATATGGAGCAAGTTAAAAAAGATCTTGCTGAAATTAAGAGCATTCTTCAGAGTGCGATAAAACCGCAAAAGCCGGAGAAAACCACCGGTACCGTGGGTGTGACAGGGCGGCCTAAGCTGGGGGAAATCGATGCGCCGGTCACGATTGTGGAATTCTCAGACTACCAATGCCCATTTTGCCAACGATATTCGTTAACGGTGTTCCCTGTGCTCAAACGTGAGTATATCGATACAGGAAAAGTTCGATATGTCTTTCGAGATTTTCCCTTGAGCAGCATTCATCAACAGGCAGAAAAGGCTCATGAAAGTGCGCATTGCGCCGGAGAATTCAATCAATACTGGGAAATGCATGATGCGTTGTTTCAAAACCAGAAAGATCTCACCGTTCCCTCGTTGAAACAGTATGCTGCAGACCTGGGGCTTGACCCCACGACTTTCGAGTCATGCTTGGATAGCGGAAAATACCAAGCGGGCATTCAGCAGGACGTTGATGATGGTGCCGCCGCTGGTATACGAGGGACGCCCTCGTTCTTTATCGGGAAAAGCGGCCCAGGAGACTCCATCACCGGAACGATTGTCCGTGGAGCACAACCCCTTCCGAATTTCCAAATAATCATTGATCAGCTCCTCAATGATCATGCGTCGGACGTTGGCGTCCCCTCAAAATCCGGTGAACCTTCTCCCGCTCGTGTTCCTTGAGTCCTTAATGGACGATGTTCGGTTAATCCACTCACTCGTGAGTTAACTGTCCCCGAGTGACCAACTCACCTGACTCGTTAACATTAAAGCATGCGCTCGTAGTTGAGTCGGATAACGCATCGGCATTCTAATTCAGTTTTTCGTTTTACCCGCAGAGAGCTTCTGTTTCAGCGCCGCCAGTTCCTCGTCTAGGGCTACCTCCTGTCTGAAAAGGTCTTTAGTCCATCGCGATTGTGTTCGCGGCTCCATTTCCTGGGATTCCGGCGGTGAGTCCCAAACCTCTGACACTCAATTCTCTGCATCTAATTTTCTGAACGGGGAAGGAAGGGGATCATTCGTCAGAGGTGTTCGTTTAGAAAGGCCAGAGGGAATCTTTCTATTTTTCAAGATTAGCCTCCTTTGCAGGTAGCTTGATTTTTAAGCCGGGA
>JACDDF010000550.1 GCA_013817135.1 Nitrospirales bacterium | reverse complement strand
CCATGGGGAAGAGTTCTTTGAGGCGGCATTTAAGGCAGGCGTTGATCTCGGGTTTGAAGCGAGTGTCGGCGGAGGCATCCCCATCATTCGATCGCTCACCGAAGGGTTGGCTGCAAACCGGATCCTGTCGATTACGGGGATCATGAATGGTACGTCAAATTATATTTTGACCAGGATGACCAATGAGCACCGTGATTTTGACGAAATTTTACAGGAAGCGAAACGGGAAGGGTATGCCGAAGCGGATCCATCCCTGGATGTTGATGGCGTGGATGCCGCTCACAAACTGGCTATCATGGTCAATCTTGCGTATGGAACTCCCGTGCCCATGCGATCCATATTCACCGAGGGAATTTCCCGTATTTCGACGGTAGATATCGAGTTTGCCCGTGAACTCGGGTTTACCATTAAATTGCTGGGAATCGCTAAACTTCAAGAGCATGCCATTGAGGCACGAGTGCATCCCGCCCTGGTGCCGGCCGGATCTCCCATTGCACAAGTCAATGGCGTCTACAATGCCATTCATTTGATTGGTGACGCCGTTGGAGACGTTGTGCTTTACGGCAAAGGGGCCGGATCGCTTCCAACAGCCAGCGCCGTGGTGGGGGACATTATCGATCTGGCACGAAATCGCTTAGCCGGAGTTGCCGGACGGGTTCCTGTGACCTCATTCCAATGGGAATCGCGTGTGCCCATTGCCATTAGGCCGATGGACGAAATTGAAAGCAGGTATTATTTGCGGTGCATGGTCAAAGATCAACCGGGCGTCCTGTCAGCCATATCAGGGATTCTCGGGCAGCGTGGGATCAGCATCTCGTCTGTGCTCCAAAAAGGGCGAAAGGAAGGACAAACGGTGCCGTTGGTCATCTTGACGCATCGTTCCGTAGAGCGTGCCGTTCAGTCGGCATTACAGGAAATTAATGCACTTTCCATGGTCTCCGAGGCGACGACGTTACTTCGTATGGAAGGGGTGGAATAGATGAGGGCACATTGTTTCATAAAAAGGGACAAGCCATTATGATTCCCTGGCGTGGCATTATCGAAGAATACCGGAAATTTCTGCCGGTAGGAGATCAGACTCCGATTGTGTCTCTTCAGGAGGGGCATACACCACTGATCCAAGCAAAGCGTTTAGCCGCGAAAGTGTGTCCGGGAATGGATTTGTATCTGAAAATTGAAGGGGCTAATCCAACCGGGTCCTTTAAGGATCGGGGGATGACCATGGCGGTTTCTAAAGCCGTGGAAAACAAAGCCAGGGGACTCATGTGTGCTTCGACGGGCAATACTTCCGCCTCGGCAGCGGCCTATGGGGCGAAAGCGGGTTTGCCTGTGTATGTCGTCATCCCGGCAGGGAATATTGCATTGGGTAAGCTGACCCAGGCCCTTATGCACGGAGCCCAGGTCATTCAAATTGATGGGAATTTCGATCAGGCTTTAACGATCGTGAAGGATTTGTGTCAAGAAACGGCGATTGAGTTAGTCAATTCAATTAACCCGTTTCGTTTAGAAGGTCAAAAGACGGCGGCCATGGAAATCTGTGACCAGTTGGGATATGCCCCTGTCATTCATGCCCTCCCTGTGGGAAATGCAGGAAATATTACTGCCTACTGGCGAGGGTATCGGGAGTACCAGGAAGCCGGACAAACACAAGGGTTACCTCGTATGTTCGGGTTTCAAGCGGAAGGAGCGGCTCCCATGGTCAGAGGCCATGTGGTGGATTCACCGAAAACTATTGCCTCAGCCATTCGGATTGGGAATCCTGCCAGTTGGAATTTTGCCCTGAAAGCGTTAGAGGAATCACAGGGACATCTGGATATGGTGACTGACGAAGAAATTATTCTGGCTTATCAAATGGTGGCGAGTGAAGAAGGGGTCTTTTGCGAGCCCGCTTCCGCTGCATCTCTTGCAGGAATTGACAAAATGAATCGCGCCGGGTTGTTGCCAAAAGAGGGAATCCTTGTGTGTACCTTAACCGGACATGGGTTAAAAGACCCGGATACGGCCATCTCGGTCTCGTATCGACCGGTCACCGTTCCTGCCACCCATGAGGCGGTCAGAGCGCAATTAACCAATACTTAATCCTTCATGACCTCCTGAAAACCAAGATCGTTTATTCAACTACTAACTCAATCAACATAGTGAGGCCAAGATCGTGCGAAAAACGATCGTGATTCACGTCGATGGTTTGACGGGACAGTCGTATCAGGAATTAGAAGACCAAACCGTCTTGCAATCGGCTCGACCACCGCACCTGGATGAATTGGCGGGGCATAGTGAACTGGGACGTTTAGGGGTTCCGCGGGAAACCCGTCCATTTTGCGGGGAAATGGCCCTGCTTGCCTTATTAGGTTACGATCCACACAAATGGTATACCGGTCCTGGTGCCTTTGAGGCAGGGGGATTAGGGGTTGTTCTGGACGCCCATGATGTGGCCTATCTTTGTCATTTGGTGACTCTCCGTGGTCAGGATGGATGGGGGGATGGGAAAAAATTTGGTGCCCAGCTATTCATGGCCGACCTCTTTGGCGGAGGAATCGGGACTGAGGACGCCCGAGAACTCATTGATGCCGTCAATGAACAATTGATTTCTGAAAGTATTCAATTTTACCTGGGTAGCCGTCATCGACATCTTATGGTC
>JACDDF010000549.1 GCA_013817135.1 Nitrospirales bacterium | reverse complement strand
TTATAACACCAAAGCAAATAATACGTATAAGTCGGCAGGGGGCCATCCCTTCTATCAGGCTCAAGAACGAGTGTTGGAGAAAATTACAGAACAGGATTCAAGCAGCCTTCCTGATTTTGATTTGCAATTTTCCTGATTTCACTTCAGGATTTGTCCCAGAGGATGCCTGACCCGTTACCGTTTGACCAGAGTTTATGTACAAATAACGATCGAACCTGAAATGATTAAGGTGTTGGTAAAAGCCAGGGAGGTAATATCACAATGAGACATTTTGTGAGTTTTCTGATAGTAAGTATTCTTCTGATCGTGTTCGGATTCGAAAATTCGGCACTTGCTTATCTTGATCCCGGTACCGGAAGTATGGTGTTACAGCTTTTGTTGGGAGGCATCGCCGGCGCCGTGGTGATCCTCAAATTGTACTGGAGGCGATTTGTAGGACTGTTTCGTGGAAATGCTCCAGAAGAATCTGAACATTCCCCATCCGAAGATCAGAAGTAATGGGTGGTGTCCAACCCCTTCCGGGGTCCTTTCGTGATCCCAGTGGGAATGTGTATCAGGTTGAGGGGCGTATCTTTAGGACGGTCAATGAATGTTTTTCTCAGGACTTTGATTTTGTCACTTCAACAGGATTATTCAAGAAGCTTTCGGCCGAAGGCTTGCTCCTTCCGTTTGAAGTCGTGTCTTCAGAAATCCTGAAGCTCTTAGACCCTAAGCCTCGGTATGTTTTGGAAACGCCGAGGTTCCCATTTATCTCTTTCCCGTATGAATGGTCATTTTCGGCTCTGAAGGCCGCTGCCCTCCT
This sequence comes from Nitrospirales bacterium, assembly GCA_013817135.1. Taxonomy (GTDB): domain Bacteria; phylum Nitrospirota; class Nitrospiria; order Nitrospirales; family UBA8639; genus Nitrospira_E. Next base: position 1,840 of record JACDDF010000549.1, on the reverse strand, counting down.
GTATTTACGAATCCATATGCAATCATTGGAAGTCGGTGTCACGCTTTCCGATGCCTCGGCTTACAATATTCAATTTCAGGGAAATCAGCCTGTTTTTATTGATCATCTCTCCTTTAGGCGCTATCAATCTGGTGAAATGTGGGTTGGTCATCGTCAATTTTGCGAACAATTTCTGAACCCTCTTTTACTTCGTGCATTTTTTGGAATATCCCACAATGCCTGGTATCGGGGAACGCAGGAAGGAATTGGAACTGGAGAGATCCGAAGACTACTGAAGTGGCCACACTACTGGAAGTGGAATGTATTGACCCACATCGTGCTGCAAGATCTTTTCCAAAAAACCTCCACAAAACACACCAAAAGCCTTCAGGATCATTCTCTAGCCAATGCATCGTTCCCTCTTTCTTCGTTCAAGGCTATGCTGGAAAAAATATCTCATTGGATTAGCCAATTGAAACCTCTCAATAAGGGAGGAAGTACCTGGGGCAATTACGATAAAACCTGTAGTTATTCCTCAATGGAAACCAAATCCAAAAAGCAATTCATTCTTGAATTTTCCCAAAAGGTCCAGCCCACACTGTTATGGGATTTTGGATGCAATACCGGGGAATATTCGGAAACGGCGTTGAATGGCGGGGCCAGGAACGTCGTAGGATTTGACTTTGATCAGGGAGCGTTGGATGGTAGTTTCCATAGAGCAACCGCGAAGGGGCTCTCTTTTCAAGCTCTCTTTATGGATGCGGCTAATCCCAGTCCGAATCAAGGGTGGAATAGCCAAGAGCGAGAGAGTCTTCAGTCGCGTGCCTCAGCGGATGCCGTGTTGGCCCTGGCCCTGGTTCACCATCTGGCTATTGCCAGGAATATTCCTTTGGTCCAGGTTATCAAATGGCTGATCACTCTTGCGCCACAGGGAGTCATCGAATTTGTTCCTAAAAATGATCCCATGGTGCAAGAATTGTTAAGCCTTCGTCAGGATATTTTCCCTGATTACACTCTTGAAAATTTCATCGCATTTCTTTCAGAAAAGGCGGTCATTATTAAAAAGGAAACTGTCTCAAAAAGCGGACGAGTGTTAGTGTGGTTTAAACGAAAGTAATTCAGGAACATATTACTTGGTCAAATCTTTGTGAGAATTTGAACCATAATGGAAAATCTGGGGTGTCGCTAAAAAACGCCTTGAACATTTCCGCACGCTTTCTTCAAAGACACTTTTTATCTTCCCCATAAAAATCTGAATTTGGGCTGAATCTCTGTCATCAGGGACTTGCATGAATTACTACAAAAGATCATCAAAAAAGACCACTTCGTCAGGCGAGTCATACATGACTGGTAATCGTACGGTCTTTATTGATTTCCTGCACCTGTTTGCTCTCGCTGGCCTTGCCATTGCTCAGCCGCTCTATGATCTTCTTGGACAAAACCCCGAGTTTTTCGTTTCTCATAAGGCCAGTCCGGGGCTTATCATCGGTATGGTCTTTGTCTTGTCGATAGGAGTGGCACTAGGCCTGGTACTGGTTGAACTCGCTGCCTGGCTGGTTGGTGAGCGTGTTCGGCGCCGCATGCATAGGGTATTGGTCTTTGGCCTGGCGTTCCTCACAGTTCTACCTCCGGCGCAACGACTGATAGGCGGGAACGATCTCCTGATGGTCGGGTTCGCATTGATGATCGGCTTGTTCTTTTCGGTGCTCTATGTGCACTGGCAGGCGGTCCGATTATTTGTCACCGTGCTCTCACCCGTCGTGGTGGCATTTCCGCTGTGGTTTTTAATGCTGACTCCCGTGGGGCGTCTGGTCTTGCCGGAGGTCATTGAAGCACAAGCCGATATTGCGATTAACAACCC
>JACDDF010000548.1 GCA_013817135.1 Nitrospirales bacterium | reverse complement strand
CCTCTACATCGCTAATTAACCACTGTCACGTTCAGGACTCACACTGAGAAGGCTTTGCTTTGCCACACCAGAATCCGACACGTTACTGGGAATTCTGTTCCGGGTACGTCGGAGATCAACCATCGTCTATCTCTCTAGAGAAATCGTTTACCAAGCCCGCCCCCTCATATAGGGGACACCCACCCCGTCTCCAAGGCTGATGCACTCAACATCTTTGATTGCACTCCCCTTTCATCTCTTTCCACCCATTTTCCGAAATTCCCCTTAATTCCTGGCTCGTTCATTCCGACAAATATCAGTGGGCAAAATTTTTATAGGAATACCGCCCACAACGGCGCAAACAACCCGCACATGCAATTTCTCATGACCACAGACAAAACCAGGGGTCAATCGTGAGCCCTGCCCAGTCATGACAAATGACAGAAATTATGAACTAACATGGCCTTCGTTCCACTTCACGCAACTGCTCTTCGACTGGGATTGTACATCAAGATTGAGGGATCCTGGTTTAGTCATCCTTTCCCAACCAATTCATTCAAAATCGAATCGGCGAAAGACCTCGAAACACTTCATGGACTCACGAAGGTCAAGTTGTATTTCGATCCAGATCGTTCAGACCCCGAAGGGGTTCATTCCGACCACACCAAAGAGCCTGACCGGAAGCGGATTCAAGGCACGGTAGAACCGGACAAAGAACCCTCGAACGAATCTGAGTCCATCACCCCAATCGATTCCTCAGAGGAAGAAGCCGCTCCTGAAGATCCTATTCAACGGAAAGTCGCCCAACACCAAGCGTTCCAAGTCTACCAGGAACATTTGCAAGCAGTTGGTGGTCAATTCCAGGAGGTGGTGCAAGAAGCCAAACAGGTCATGCAGGACGTGATCTCTGGCCGACCACGGGGACTCCGGACAGCACAGAAAATTGTCGGGGAGCTTTATGAGATTCTTGATATAACAGACAACTCAAGAGCTCTGCTGAATCTGATCGGTTCCAACGAACCTAACGAGGAAATTTTTCTTCATGCACTCAATGTGTGTTCATTATCTCTCATGGTCGGGCAGGATTTAGGATTTTCGCGAGAAGACGCTGAAAAACTGGCGCTCGGGGCTCTGTTTCATGATGTGGGCGAACTCAAGTTTTCGGCAGAGCAATTATTACGAAAAGGGTCGATGTCAGCTTTCGAACGGAAAAATTTTTTGAGTACTCATCCCAAATACGGGGTAGAGATGGCCGAGAAATTGCCTAATTTTCCCTATGAAGCGATTGACGTGATTCGCCAGCACCATGAACGCCTCAATGGGTCAGGATTCCCAGCAGGGAAAAAAGACGCGCAAATCAGCATGTTCGCCAAAATTGTCATGGTGGTGGATGAATACGATGAACTGTGTCATCACCCGGATCCCGCCAAATCTCTCATTCCCTCAGAGGCCCTGTCCTATTTATACGTGAAATGTCGGCACACACTATGGCATGACGCGGTCGTCTCGTTGATCAGCCAGTTGGGTGTCTACCCTCCGGGCTCACTGGTCAACTTGAGTAATCAGAAGATTGGGATTGTCACCAGCGTGAATCTCGCGAACCGGCTCAGGCCCGTCATCCTCGTCTATGATGAATCCACCTCTCCAAATGAACCGATTATTCTGAACCTGTCCGAAGAGGATGAAACCCTCTCTATCGTCAGTGCCATTCGACCGGTTGACCTTTCTCCCAGAATTAGGGAATGCCTCAACCCTCGTCGAATTATCAGCTACTTTCCCTCAGTTTCTCTCGCAGAATCCCGAGTCGGAGCTCTGAACTCCATGGCTTAATCCTGATTATCACTCCGAGGTACGCCTCGCCAGACCGTCCTCACTCACAAAACTTGACCTTGCGATACAAGAAGCCCTACGAAGGTGAAGAACGACCAACGATCTGGCGAAGCCAGGCCAACCATGTGTTCCTCGTTTCAAGAGGAGGCTCGGGATCGGGATATTCCACCCACAACTCCTGATTCCCAAGATACTGCTCACCAATAAAGATGCGTTGGGTTCGTAATTGCCGATAGCCTCTATCATGCAACAGGTGAATGAGGCCTGACAGGACCTGGTCTTCCGTAGGAACCGGGTCGACATCTATCTGAAGCGATTCATAGCGGAGCCTGGCCTGAAATCCTCCTTCACGGGGAATGACGTGGATTTGTCGACTAAACCCGCGGTCACGGTCATCCAACCCGGCAACGTGATAGATATGGACGTGAGGAGATGTGGAACTCATGCGCGTAAGGATTATCCTACCTCCGTTCGCCATCTTCGCATAAGAGGAAAATGGCCGTCGAGCCTACGAAGCGACTTTCAGACCTTGCGCGTTCCCATAGAGATTCTCCTCAGGACACCGCATGCCTTCCTCCAAAAAAATGCCTTCTCGGCGGACGGCATAGGCCATTAAATTCCGCTGATTCCTCTTGCACTCACTGGCGCGCTTTTCGTATCGTAGGTTCCCTAATGTATTGTGACTGAATGCTGGGGGAATATTTGTGTCGTATTCCCCATTTTCATGTAATCCCATAGGACCCCATGCCAAGTCCGCTGACTCTTCAAAGCTCGGGTGAACGTCCTCAAAATAATCGGGGGCAAATATTATCGCTTGCCCTCATGGTCACCAGTG
>JACDDF010000547.1 GCA_013817135.1 Nitrospirales bacterium | reverse complement strand
CCTCTGGACACCCTTCCGCAATCAGGACGGCCATCCACTCGTCAATCTCGCATTTGTCTACCGAAACGGACCCAATTTGGACCTCAAAGGAGATTTTTTAGCCGGGGGAACCCGACTCGCCGGTGCAGCCACGAATATTGAACTCCCTGATATTTATACGTGGGCCATCGCCGCATGGCCTATTCGGAACGCGCAACATGAGTGGAAGGTCGAAGTTGATCTCGACTATGCGGATTGGTCAGGGTTCAAAGACCTGAACCTGCAACTCTCTAATGGCGCTGCCATCCAAAATCCCCGCAACTATGGAGATGCCTGGGTCCTTATGGTGGGAACGGAATTCAAAGCCCTCTCCCCCTCTGCGCTCCCCCATTGGGATGTGGCCTTTCGAACGGGATACGTCAGATCGGAAAGTCCGATTCCCAACCAGACATTCGAGCCAGCGGTTCCAGATTCCGATTTTAATGCCGTTTCAGCCGGAGTGGGCTTTCTCTGCCATGCTCCAGGGAAATTTTTGGGGATACTCCCCTGTGACATTTTTGGCGCAAAAGCCATCGGGATGGATTTAGCCTATCAAGCGTTGCTGTATGATGAACGGAACGTTCAAAATAACCAACAACCTCTATTAAACGGTAAATGGGATACCACCCTACACGTCGGAGCTTTGTCTCTGCGAATGAATTTCTAATGCGTCTTCCCTGAATTTTTGGTTACCCCCTTCACCCTTTTCTCCAATTCCATTACAGTCCCTCTACCGGTTTACCTTCTCAATAAGGGACGTGCATGCCGATTTTGCCAAAATCCCATCGCATTCTGGAGCGTCCACTCATGGAGTTTCGTCCATTCGGGAAGGATACTCAGGGCGCAACCATTCAGGATGTGAGCGGGATCGCCATCCGCGCCAATCTTGAATATCTTGAAGAGGCCATAAAGCAACGCCAGGGATCCGGGGCCGCAGAGGCGGCGTTGGGCACTCTTGTCGCCTTACTGAACGAGCGGATTCCCGACCGGACCTATCATGTGACCGTCGATTTCCTCAAGAACCACTGGAACAGCTATTCCTATGAGTTTGCCATGTTTTTGGCCGAATTTTCTGTTCAGCTCTCGCACGAGGAGAATTTTCACTTTAATCTGGGACGGGAAAAATTTCTCTCGCCCATTATTCAAATCCTCGGGCGGCCCTTTTCCATAGCCCAGATTTACCGCCTCTTCCCCCACTTTGTCGAAAAATTCACCAAAGGTTCGCTCAAGCCGGAGGTCGTATCGGTCACCAATGGTCATGCCGTGATGCGGCTACAATTGTCCGAGTCCACGATCAAACAGTTCGGACCGTATCTCCGAGGCTGTGCTGAACGGATATGCCACACCACAAAGGCGACGGTTGCAGAGGTCCCGGCCCGCATGTTTGGAAAGCGGGCTGCCACCATCCAGGATCGGAGCTGTATCGCCGAGGGTGCCCCCTATTGCGAATGGGCCTTTACCTGGGACCCCGAGCGACAGACCATGCGGGGATGGATTTGGGGAGGATTCGCATTGGGGCTGGCCATGATCGCGACCTTGAGTGTTTTTGCTCCTGATCAACCCTGGTGGGTCAGTGCCGGACTCTCCCTGCTTCCCTTGCTTATCCTACCCTTGGCAAAACGGCTGTGGGATGATCGGCTAGAGCTTCAAGAGCGCGGGAAAATCATTCAAGAACAATTGGAGTCGGCTGAACAACGGCACGAAGAATTACGGGAGGCCTATCTCGCACAAGAACATACCTTGATTGAGATCCGACGACGAGTCGATGAATTGACCATGCTGCATCAACTCACCCTGCACATCGGCTCAACCCTGGACCGGGAAACCATTATTGGATCAGGACTCAAAGCCATTGTGGGTTCACTCTCCTTTGACCATGCCTGGGCAGCCGTATGGGACGGATCGCATCAACTCTTTCACAACATTCAATCAGAAGGCATGTCGGCACAGTGGAATACATTAGTTCAAGAGACCCACATTCCTTCCGCCCCACAGGACCTCCTTCACAGAACCCTCCACACGAAAGAACCCATCGTCATTGAGGACATCACGGATATTCTGAGTCAGTGCCACCCCACCACTCGACAGATGTTGACGGAAGCCGGGACGAAAAGTGGATTCTCGGTTCCCCTGATTAGTCAGAATCAATCACTTGGTGTGCTGATCATCGGGAGTACGCACCAGAAACCCATACCCATCGCTGAACAAAACTTATTATCCACGGTCGCGCACGAAATGGCGATTGCCCTTGATACGGCGTTGGCCTATGACGAGATTGAAGCCTTGAATATCGGGTTGGAAACCAAAGTGCAAGAGCGAACACTGGCATTACAACAGGCCAACACAGACTTAGAATCCGCCAATCACCGACTCAAGGAACTTGACCGGATGAAATCCCAATTCCTCTCGCATTGCTCTCATGAATTGCGCACACCCTTAACCTCGATTAAAGGATTCACGGAAAATCTGCTTCATGGCATGGTGGGACCCCTAGCCGAACGCCAACACCTCTACCTCACCCGAATCAGTGCGAACGCCAATCGACTCACCCGTATGATTGCCGACCTCCTCGACTTGTCGCGTATTGAGGCAGGGACCGTCCGGTTAGCCCATGCAACGGTGTCACTGTC
>JACDDF010000546.1 GCA_013817135.1 Nitrospirales bacterium | reverse complement strand
CATTTAATGAACTCCCGAAGCCAAGATCCTGTTCCACATCCTATTTCCAGAATACGCTTTGTGTCTAAGGGTAGGAAACCATGATTTTTCAACGCTCTCAAAAATAGCCGTTCCCGTTCCTGCATCAGAAAAACATAGCTGGGGTTAAACCATGAATAATGGGTTTCCGCCGGGCGTTTGCCATAGGCGATTCGAATTCTGACTTCTTCAGCTTCAATGCCTTTGGACATATTATTAGGGCTTGAAATAATCACAAAGATAAATCTGAGATGGTTCAGGAAGTTTTAGAGACCCGGAACCAGATTCTAATGTTGTGATATTCCAAGCTCCTGAATCCATCGTGTCACAATAATCTTCCAACTATAATCGGCTTCGACTAAATGCCTCCCGGCCTTCCCCATGCTATCACGGCCGGCCCGATCAGAGGCGAGTTGCTCGATGGCGGCCGCCAATTTCTCAGGATTTTCGGGATCCACCGTCATCCCACAGTGATTATCCCGAATCACATCTGAGGCCTCTCCGAGACCTGCATAAATAACCGGAACCCCACAGCTCAGGGAAGGAAACACTTTTGAAAGACGCATCTGATTCGCAACCTCCAGATCACGTAACGTCGCAATAGAGGCGTAACTAATCGAATACAGTCTGTCCATTTCTTCATAAGGTGACTGGCCAAACACCACATTTGTTAATTTCAAATCTTTGGCCAACTGAATAATCCGTGACCGTTCGGGTCCATTGCCAATCATCAGGAAAACAAGATCCTTATGGTCATGGAGTAATTTGGCAGCATGTATGAGTGTGTCCAACCCATGGTAATACGCATGGGTGCCAACATAGACAAATACCGTCTTTTCTCTCAACTTCCATCGATCCAGCAATTCCGGACAGGGGTGCTTGGGGCAAAGGAACCGAGTGTCCGCCCCATTAGGAAGAAAGGTTATCTGAGTACGAGGTAATCCACGTTCCTCAAAATGACGAATAAAGCGATGAGTCACTGTCGACACTTTCCAGGACTTCTTCAGGAAAAGGTTTTCCAAACGCAAGGCTAACCGAAGAAAAGCCTCGCTTTTGATAAACCCCATTTGCCGGGCAACATCAATCTGTAAATCCGGCACATGGTAAATATAGGGGACTCCTCTGATCCATTTCATGCAGAGGCCCACGATGCCAAGAGACAATGGCTGCGATTCAACAAACAGGACATCGGGACGAGGACCAAACAGGGCGGCAATCAGGGCGGTCAAAGTAAAGCTTAAATAATTCAATAACCGAATCAAAGGAGATTTTCCACTGCCAGGATAAATCCACACCCTTCGGACAGGCACACCATCGATTTCTTCACGAATACTGAATTTTGTGGTGGGATATCCAGGGAAAATTTCCCCCTTGGGATAGTTGGGCAGAGCAGTCAAAACTTCTATATCAATCCCGTGCTCACGCAATTCATTAGCCAGACAGCGTAAACGGATTTGCGGGGCTCCAATTTCCGGAGAATAATACTGCGTCAGGATAAGCCAACGCTTACGAGGAATATTTACCATGAAATCCCTGTGTACTTTGCGAATCCTAAAGATTCAGGCCGATCGGCCAAGCGAACCAGATCAAGGATCATAACGGAGGGATTCACATTTTTTAACAGATTTAAAAATTCAGGACGTTTCTGGCTCACCACCAGCACATCAGATCCGCTCATTATCTCTTCTGCACGATCACACAGAATCGTTTTGATTTGAGGCAATTGGCGCTCTAAATACTCAAGATTGGCTCCCAACATTTCCTGAAGATTCACATCAGGATCGTATACGAGAACATCCACTCCATCCTGCCAAAGGTCTCGAATCAAATTAATAATGGGGCTTTCACGAAGATCATCGGTTCCCGCCTTAAAGCTCAGACCGAAGATACCAACCTTTTCAGCGCCGACCTCTTGAAGTTTAATCCGGGCTAAATTCACTTGCTGCGAGTTGCTCGGCAGGATAGATTCCAAAATGGGCACTTCGACGCCGAGGCGGCGGGCATTATAAGTCAATGATCGCAGATCCTTAGGAAGACAGGAGCCACCAAAAGCAAACCCCGGCATCAGATAGGCAGGGGAAATATTCAATTTCGTATCCGAACAGACAAGCTTCATCAGTTTATGGCTGTCAATATCAAGACGGTCACAGACGCGCCCAATTTCATTGGCAAATCCGACTTTTAACGCATGAAACACGTTATTCGTGATTTTCAAAAATTCCGCTTCTTCAAGAGTTACATGTTGGATCGGGGCTTGGATACCCTGATAGAGCTGATCCAGAACCTCGCCAGACCGCTGGTTCAGCTCTCCTATGATAGTATAGGGAGGTGAGTCGAAGTCCTTCACCGCACAGCTTTCGCGTAAAAATTCCGGATTCATCGCTAAACCAAAATCGTCTCCAGCCTTTTTTCCGGAAACTTCCTCAAGAATCCGGGCAAGGAGATTACGGGAAGTTCCGGGAAATACCGTACTGCGTAAACACACCACATGATAATGCGAGATGTCTTTGAGTCCCCGGCCGATATCATGCGTCACAGCTTCGACATAGCCCAATTGGGGACTACCATCGGCACTACTGGGGGTTCCTACACAAATCAAGGAAATATCAGCTTGCAAAATGCAATCACTC
>JACDDF010000545.1:2174-2652 GCA_013817135.1 Nitrospirales bacterium | reverse complement strand
GATGGCATACTCAAGATGAGTCAGTAACCCTTGCACATTTCGAAGAGATTCAATATCAGCGGGTCCTCCTATAAGACAAATCTTCCGCTTCGGATTGGCCATCATCAAACCATTGACAATACTCGCCCATAACACCGGAGAGGCACATTTGTATCGACTTCCACTTCCAGCATGGAGAACAATAAGTGGTTCCTTGATAGGAGCAGGAACTCTCAACGAGTGTGATTTGGGGAACACAAGGTGCCGTGTAGGACTCCCGTTTGGTTCTATGCCACACAGGACCTGTGTCGTCCTAGCCCACGGTTGGAGTATTTCAACATACCGATCAACCATATGGTTATTAAACAATGTCGGGTCATGAGGGGACCGAAGAATACAGTCTTGGATTCCCGCGGTCTTCAACCAACTCCGCCAAATACCATCTGTGTCCTCGAACCAACATATGGCTCTATCGCAACCACGAACAATCGACAAGAAT
>JACDDF010000545.1:0-2164 GCA_013817135.1 Nitrospirales bacterium | reverse complement strand
TTTTTCCACGATATGCCAAAAACTCCAGGCTATCAAAAGAATAGGACTCATGAACTTCCTGCGTTTCCACAAGTACCTCACCCAATTCCTTATGACCAAACCAAATCAGGCGATGCCCAGGAAATGCAATCTGCAATACCCGAAGAGCAGGCAGAGCCAATAACCCATCCCCTAAGGCTCCAGGATGAACAATCAATAAATTCATGAGGGAAGGAGGCATACCATTATTTCAAGTGAGAAGCAGCTTTTCTGGCAAATTCATAATCGGAGGGGGTATTAATATTCAAAAAAGAATACCCATGTGGATCGATGTCGTCGAATAGAGATTCCTCAACAACTTGAACAGACAAAGATGGGTCCTTAACCAAACTTTGAATTCGAAGATTCCCGTCATGAATCATCTGCTCCATAATAAGGGAGCATCGTTTGGAATATCGTGCGTGAAGAGGCTGATATCCGGTCGAAAGCTTGACCATCAACACGTCACTATCAGGCATGGCACAAAGTCTCGAAATGACGAAAGAATTTAAAAAAGGCATATCGCAAGCCACAACAAAAACCGAAGGATGAGAGGCCTCCTTGATCCCAGTAAACATCCCGCCTAAAGACCCTGTATGAGGAATAGCGTCAGTCACTAATCTGACAGGGAGATGTCCGCAAGGGTAATCTTCTATGGCAGTCACCAGTATAATCTCATCAAATAATTCCCCGAGGGTGAGACAAACTTTATCAAGAAATTTAGTTCCCCCCCATTCGAGGTTTCGCTTATCTGTTCCCATCCTCCGGCTTTGCCCGCCAGCCAAAACCACACCGGAAATGTTGGGAATTTTTTTTATATTGACCATAAAAAAAGGGGGTGGTTGCCCACCCCCTTCATTTTTTCGGATATTCCCGAGGTTCACATTTTTGTCAGACTTTGCCCTTACGACGATTAGCCCGTCTGGTCAAAAGCCACCCTTCAACAAGGACCAACCCAATGGCTGCTATCGTTGGATAAATATATGTTTCTTTTTCAATAGGTGGCTCTAACACAAGATAATAGAAAGCGGAGACCGCCATCTTTCGCCCCACATCCCCATTATGACCATCCCAAACAAAGAAATTGATAGGAATATATTTCCCCAATTCAATGTAAGCATCTTCTTCATAGTCACCTTTGAGTGGGCGGGTGACGATAACGGTCCATCGCCCATTGTTCCATTCAGCTTTCACCGTTTTCAGTTGTTCGGTGAAATCGTCACGATCTTCGAAGTCTACATCCCAACCTTCACCCTGGTAGGCTTTCAGTTCACCATCGGCCGTCCATTTCGTAATGTCCACGGGAAATCCCTCATCTCCCCAGAAATATCTTGGTTTTCGAGGTGCAGGCAATTCCTGCCATTTTATAGGAAGCTGGAAGGCAATGCCATCATTAAACACTTGATAGGCCGTTTGTTTGGCGGCAATGGATTCAGGATGTTCAGGATCATCAGAAAATTTTGATCCTCCTGGTGCCTGCTCTTCTATACCATAATCACCAAGGTTTACCTCATACGGTTCCCAGTCAACACCATCTTTCTGCACACTCTTTGTCCGGTCATCCCAACGGAACATAAACGAGATATGAGTTTCATTGTACAATGATTGAACCCAGACATCGTCAATTCTGGTAACAAAGTTTCTTGGCTTATGTGTGATCTGTCCCCCCGTTGCCACAATCCTACGATCAACCAGCTTCCATCGTTCATCATGCTCATCAGCCGGTAGCTCCCCCTCAACGAATTTTGAAGGAACAACGAAATCAACTTTCGGCTTATCCGTTAGAGGATCAATTCCCCGAGGTTTAGCTGCCACTAAAGCCGTAGCGATCTCATCAGTCACATTACCGCCGGCAATATCCACATCCGTATCGCGCTCGCACAACGAAGCCACATAATTGGCAATGTGCCACCTATCCTCAACGGTCGTATTATCGGCGAAGGAAGGCATAGGCGTTCCGCTTACCCCTGTGGAAAATGTCCTGAATATGTTCTTCACATTATACGCGTCCTGTCGGCTGCCTCTGAAATTCCAACATTTATGCCAGTCGGCAGGTTGAATGGAAAAACCCCAGTCATCCTTCAGGTTAAACGCATTGCCATCTCCGCGACCCTCTATGCCATGGCATTCAATACACTTCATTTCT
>JACDDF010000544.1 GCA_013817135.1 Nitrospirales bacterium | reverse complement strand
ACCGTGAGGCAAAGGCCAGCCCGACCGCAAGCGGTACATGTCCACCGACGATGGCATACCCGCCCATGAAGTGACGTTCGACATCGATCAGATGCATCGATCCACCTTTGCCCTTGCATAGTCCGGTGGCCTTTCCAAACAATTCAGCCATCACTTTTTTTGGATCCGAACCCTTGGCCAGACAATGTCCATGATCCCGATAGGATGCAATGACATAATCATCCGGGCGAATGGCATGCATACATCCCACAGCGACCGCTTCCTGGCCTATGTATAAATGAAGGAAGCCGGCAATTTTCGCTAAGGCGTACATCTCGGCCGACTTCTCCTCAAAGCGTCGGATGAGAAGCATATCCCGGTACAACGTCAGAAGATCGTTCTTGTTCGAATTGTGTTCCAATGTACCCTTCACCAGTAGATGCCCGGATCGATCAACATGGCGTATCTAAATTCCCCTTAAGTTCTGTCTCTGAAAGGTTAGAAGAACTGTAGCAAGAGTCCGCATGCCGATACAATTTTTAAGGTCTTTACCGCAATTTCATTTTTAACGTTTCTTCCCTTTTGACTAACAGATAAACCAGGCCAGTCGTAGACTCGTTCTACGGCTGGCCTGGTTCGGAAGGCTGAGAATGGGTAAAGGAACTCAATCTCACCTGTTCCCGAGTATGTTGAAATTTATCGGATCGGGTTAGAGGGGGCAGCTCATTTTGGCTCTCCTTGGTTCTCAGCCTTACCCGGCCGAATGCCGGTATTCCCTCGCCTGCCTGAGGTCGCACCTTGTGGCATGGGCCCATAGCCAAGATGAATGCGCACCATAATGGCTTTCAAGCCACGCCAAGATGGTGGTCAGTAATACAGGTGAAGGCCGATTCCAATCCACTCCGTGCGCTGAGAATAAAATTGGCCGTTGGGTGAGGGCCCTTCCAAATACTCCAATAACAATTGCAGTTTTCGGTCGCCAATGCGGGCATTTTCGAATTGAAGCCCGGCCAGGACAGAACTGGTGATCGACCAATTGGTTCTCTCGTTGGCCTGAAAATCTGCATAGGCCACCGGACGAATCTTCCCCCTCAACAAGGTCCATGGACTGGTCAGTTCAGCCCCCCATTGACTGGTCCCGCGACCCAACGTGTTGGGATCCCGACCTACCAAATATCCGCCCCCACCATACACGCGGAACCAGTCGAACAGTTCATAGGATAACTTCACATCGATTTCTTCATAAGCCAAATTGATTCTTTTGGGCTGGTTATTGAGAATGAACTCATCTCCAAGATGGGAACTTTGATGATAAATGCGGACGAATCCGGAGAAGGATCCGGTGCGGTAGCTGGTGAGCAATCCGGCGGTGTAGTCGGCATTGACCAAGTCCGCGGACGGCGCATCCAAATCAAAGATGCTGAAGACGCCGCCCTGGAATGCAATTTCCCATTGTCCGTTGAAAGGCGCGGCGTTCCGATAGATCGAGAAGGTTTCTCCGAAATTTGCCGAGCCGGTTGTTTTGGGTTCTGGACCTTGTGAAACACCACGGTAGGCCACGGAGAAATGCGGCCAACGTGGGTCGGCATGGAGCGGATCGAAAAGAAGACCATTGGGAAGGAATTTGGATTCCGGCTTGGGAATTGTCTGGGTGATGGCATCCGATGGAGCAGTCTTCGGAATCTCCTCCGCGGCAACTCCCTCCAGGATTTCCACTCGTGTCACACCCGGAATGCCTTCCAGGGCGGTCTGGACCTTCGTTCGGTCCAGAGTGGCAAGCGAATCAGCATACACGGTGACCACACCATCTTTGACGATCAATGAAGCGTTGGTTGCATTAAATTCATGTTGAAGAACAGCGGCAGCATAACCGGCGATATAGGAATCTTCGACCGCCATCGCATCCGTCATCCATCCTAGAAAAAGGCAGAGAAGGAACACGGTCACTTTTGTCCATTTCCGCAATACCTTATGGGTCGTGAAGGGGACGACAGAGTCTATGGCGAGAGAAACAAGCGGTTGGGTCATCGGAATCTGCGCTCCTTACCGAAAAATGATGGTGATAAGAACCTGATTAGAAAATAACCAACGATCAGGGAAACACCGGGAAATTTTCATGGCTAACACGACAGGCTACCTTCTTTTTTTGAATGGTCGGGTTAGGGACTCACTGCTGGTCTATATTCAGGTAGCCCTGACCACAAAATAACAGGATGAATGTGGCTGGTTAGACGGACAAAACGTCATGGCGAGAGGCATAATTTGGACATTGTCAGAAGAAATATTCTGCCCGTATCGGGTTAGAACAGACGAGCTGCGTGAAAATAGAAGGACGCTGAAACAACGAGATAGGGATGACGAATCGACTTAATCACAATCATCTCCACACGATCCTGCGGATTGAGTAAGGCGTTCCTAATCCATCGACATGCGCCATGGGCTGAAGTCTCTCACCAGGTGTGGAGGGAGCGATTCCAGCAGCCAACTGTCTATTGCGCCCGAATCAGTCAAGAATATAATTCAGAGGAAAAGATGGACGGAGACCCACACGACAGGTGACTGATCGTTTATTCAAAAAAGACGATCTTGTTCCTATTCAATTCCCAATAAAGAAGGCCGGCTGCAGAGCGAATCCACAGCCGGCCTTCTTCTGAATATTTCAAAAAGGAATGAAGAT
>JACDDF010000543.1 GCA_013817135.1 Nitrospirales bacterium | reverse complement strand
GTTTGCTCACGTACCTGTTCTCCCATTTCGCCTGCTTTCTCTTGGACCTGCTTGCCGACTTCCTTGGCTTTCTCTTTCATATCGCTTACATCCATTTCAGCCTCCTTGTTTTAAAATTTTCCGTATGCGAACAGGACTTTCATGATTAATTCCAAATTTCCATCCTGAACATTTACCAACTTTCGCCTATTTATAATGCATGATGGGAGGGTTGGGAACTGTCAAGAACCCTTAACATTGTTGTGCTCTTGCAAACCCGATTTATGAACGAGTGAAAGTTTTTAGGGTCCGGCTTTTGTGTCTTCAGGGAGTCGAGGAGCGCTGAGGATAGAGGCTCTTCAAGGAGAAGGGGATCGCCTGAAAACAACCAGTCAATCGCCTAGGATTTATGACAGTCACCGACGGCTATGGATATAGGTGATTTACTTACAAAAAAACCTTATCAATAATCATCTTAGGGGAAAGAGGTACAACAGATGAAACTCAAAATCCGACAAGCTTTTACCATTTAAATTCTGTCTTTAAGCTTTGTGCCTGGAACTTATGCTGGGAGTGATCCACAGTCAGGGGCCATGGTGTCACAAAAAACCGAAAGGGAATCTTCAACACAACAATCAGGCCGGACAGCCCGGAGTGCCGGGCACTCTCCATTAGGAGAGACAGAGGTCATCACAGGTAAGGTTTAAGATATCGAAGGCAATATGTATGTCATCAAAGATAACCAGGGCAAAAGCCGGCGTTTGCGAATCGACCCGTTGGTCCTCAAGGGGGCTGATCACAAAATTGGCGATATGATTAAGGCCAAAATCGAACCAGGCGGGGATATTCATCAATTGATTGCGGTAATGGAATTTGAAAAAGTCAGTGAATCGGTCTCTGAATAAGGAGCCAAAAAACAGAAGAAAAATGGATATCACGGAGAGATTTTTCTAACGTTCTTATTCACATTTGAGGCGGCCCATTACGCACATGTTGTGTTTTGGTCCACTCCGTGGGTTCAAAGGTTGCTCCCTTATCCTTATGGTGTACTTTTCCCCGCTTTTCTGAGCGCGTCCACCATACCAGTACAGCGGGCACTATCACCGGCCGTGCCGAATTCAGGAGAGGGAAAAGTAGGATCGACCGAAAAGTCCGGACTCATGAACGTGCCGGAGACATGCAATGGGCCGCGGGAGCTTAATAGGGAAAAATCCTTTGGGTAAGGCTCTACCGTCAGATTTATTGTTTCCTGGCGGAGATCAATCTTTCCATGTCCTTTAAATTTCGTATCTGTGGTATCAAATACAAGGGGGTGAATGGTGACGATACCGCTACGGGACTGCAGATCGATATAGGCGCACTCAATGGGGACACCTGTATCTGGGCCTACCAATACCGCCGCTGATTCGGTGAAATCCAGTCCGGCCAACTCCACCAGCAGGGCATCTATTTTCCCTCCGGTCATCGTGAAAAAAAGACCGCCGTCCGCAGAGGCGAACCAACGCGCCAGCGATTCTCCACGCATCCAAAGCGTGGCACGCCCTCCAATATCGCCAAACGAAGTGTCCCCCACCTCGAACCGGGCCAGCATTTGGCTGAGATTGACATGATCGAAACTAGTATGAAGTTTGGCCTGTACCGGTGATTCATGCGCATTGACCTCAAGTTGCATGGCGATCGTGCCCGTGGCCACGTCAACATCAAGATGATCCATCTGCAGGCGGCCATCTTCGAGCATCATATTCATTTTGAAATCATTCAGCGGAAGATCGAGTGCCAAGATGCTTTTAGCGCGGTATTCCACATCGGCGTCAAATTTACGAAGTTTAGTGAAGTCGATGGGTTTGTCGGGCAAGAGAGTTTTCCGATCCTCTGATGCCTCGGCTTTAGCTTCCTGTTGTGGTGAAGCCGTTTCTTCCGGATCCGGCGCCTCGCCGATGAGACCTGCGAAGTCATTCAAGTCGAGTTTGTCTGTGCGCAAACGGGCAAACACCATCGGCCGCTCGCCGCCGGTGGTCATGCGCAACGTGCCTGCGATATCGCTGTCCCCGATG
This sequence comes from Nitrospirales bacterium, assembly GCA_013817135.1. GTDB lineage: Bacteria > Nitrospirota > Nitrospiria > Nitrospirales > UBA8639 > Nitrospira_E. The sequence continues at coordinate 624 of JACDDF010000543.1, read as the reverse complement.
GTGCCGTCCAGGTTGTTAAAGTTGAAGGTCTGTTGACTTGCCGGGCCTTGCTCCCGATGAATTTGTGTCGTGAATCGAAAAGGGGGCAGATGCGGCACGTTTATTCCCAATGCCTCGCCGAGAGGAGCAGGATCCTGACCCTCCACGCTGATCGTACCCTTAAATTTCGTAAATGGAAACAGCGTGCCGATATGGCCTTCAAAGCCAATAGTCGAATCGTTGACCTTCAAGCTCGCATCCACCGGCATCGACCCATAGTCTTGTATGGCTTGGCGTATGGAACCTGTTTCCAGCGATACTTCAATAGGGTTTTCGCGATATTCGACTGTTCCCGTGATTTGTATCCCCGATGCGACGCTGTCCGCTATCAGCCGTAAATCGGTTTTGGCCTGCAAGGCGGGGTCGTCGTAACGCAGGCGCACCTCGTCAATGCGCAATCGATCAAGCAAGGCGTCGGTGCTGAGTGGATGGTTCGTGGCCTGGTTGGCGGGCGGAAGACTGAGTGCGAGACGGCCGCTGACTTTGCCCAGGTCGGCAGCCTCCCGGCCTAGAGTCTGCATCGCCTCGTCCAGATCGACTTGCTGAATGTCGGTCTGCAGAGTGCCTGACAGCGAAGGCTTGCCG
>JACDDF010000542.1 GCA_013817135.1 Nitrospirales bacterium | reverse complement strand
CAATCTGCCTGGGCGAAGCCTCTCCGGCGAAGGCAGGGAACCCTACCGGAGGACTTTTTCAACATTCCCCCTCAGGGCGTCTGCCCTTCAGCCGTCCCCTGAGTCTTGTGCGCATGATGCTCAAAATATCGTGTGATGGCTGCCATGGCATAGCAATCGTCCTCGTTATATTCCAAAATTCTATTCAGCAGAGCTTCGTTGGCCGGATTCGCTAAATAATCGTTATACCAGGCAATCGAGTTGGCTCCGGACGGGTCCACGTCTCTCCACTGAAACCCGATAAACTTGGCGATATGTTTAATCCCATAGGAAAATGTCGGCCAGTCAGAATATTCCACAATGAGGTCTTGATACAAATCAAATTCACAGGCCTTATACTTTTCGAAGGTTTCGGCATCCAGTTCATATTTTTCCATCAGACGTTTCAGCGTCGACCGCTCCTTATGGGAATACACATAATAGACAGCTCGATCAGTGGATTGAATAAATTGCCAGAAGTCCCTGACCGTCTGCTCTTCGTCTTCCGGATTTTTAGCCAGAAAATACGTAAAGTGAGAGGGCCTCTTCCCATCTTGAATGACCATTCCGAACAGATAGGTGACGCCACGGGTCGGGTCATCTTCAATATCAAAATAGATCTCTCGATCAACCTCCGGAAACGTGTAGCCTGAACGGATTCTCGGTTTTCCCTCTAACAGGACCTGCGCCCGCTCTTTCATCCTGGTCAGGGAGACTTTTCCCATTCGCGGAATCTTATGAGGCGGCTTAAGGTACATCTGCACATCCATCCTGGCAATATCGTCAATGGTTCGAAGCCCCTGCTCCCTGAGCGTAAATTTTTGTTTGCCCACAAAAAATAAGCCGGTGGGATCGGATTCATCTTTCACCCATCGGTAACATCGGCTAAACCATCCGCACATGGTACAGTGACTTCCCAGCACCGGTTCCGACGTCTCATCCCCGGACACCAATTGCTGAACATCCTGCATGGCTTGATTAAACCGATCTTCAAATGGAGCCGGATCAAATTCTTCAAGCTGTTTATCCACATTGATAATCCGACCACCCGGCGGTACCGTTCCCTGAATCTTCTCAAGTAACAGCCGATAAAACAAAATCTGAAAGGCATAATGCTCTTTAAACTTTGGTTTCTTGCCGACCCCCTCTTCCCAACCCTTTCCAGCTTTAATATCAATCGGCTCATAAAGATATTCGCCAAAACGAGACGCCCCATCCTCACGTTTCACCAACAAATCCGGTCGCCCGACAAATTGTTCATGGATCAGACAGCCTTGATAGATCACGGCGGCTCCATGCTCCATCGCCAACAGGGTTTCCTGGAATGCGGGCACAACAGCAAAATCTTGCAGGTCCACGATCTCCTGATCGCCAAGTGAGCTGATGTAGTCACGCTCGGTCTGTAACCCCACCTCCCACAACAACTTCACAAATGAGCTGACCTCGGATTTCTCCGAAGGATTGCCGTTGCTATCCAGATATACGCGATGCAGACACTTGGTGTAGTTATAGAGGTCTTGAGCGGTGACTCGTTGTTTGACCATAGACAAAGAGGAAACGGGCGCATCGCCCTGGTGAAGAATCACGCGAGAAGATCAGGTCACATTCGGAATCATGGGCTGGTCATTGCCAGCCCAAAGTCTAGCATACCAGAAAGTAAAAGAGGTCGGGTTTCGTGATATCGGTAGGAAGAAAAGAGAAAAGAAAAATCGATCTTCAGATGTAAAAATCTGAACGTCATGTGTCAGACAATGTCTGATGAGTGCTGCGCGTGTCACGAACAGACCACGTCCTGGGAGGGATTGTCATCCTAAGCCCTTCGGCACGATCAGGACACGTTCCTCGGTTGTCATGCTGAGCAACGCGAAGCATCTGGCTAAGCCATAGCCCGGTCGACCTGGGCACAGATCCTTCGCCGTTGACTCAGGATGACGGGTTGATTAAAGACTATTGCAGACACAATGTGCTCATCCGATATCTGAAGGTTGTAATCTAAGTGTTTACAGATGACAACTGATATGCTTTCGGTTTCGACCGCTGCTCAATAGTATCAGACACTGTGCGTTAACTGATATCTCAGTTTTTACAGTTCAAGAGCCTTTTGGACGACCTGGCGTTCGTAAGGGGCGATGGTGGACCCCGAAAGCGGGACTTCGATACCTAATAATCTCTGTAACGCCACCCCAAAGTCGTCTTGGGCCAGGCCATGAAAATAGAGTTCAGCAGAACATGGTGAACGGCTGGACTCTTCCGCTTAAACAGCGGGAGCACTCGACTGACAAATTTCTCCTAACAGTCTCGCACCCGTGGGCGTTTCACTCTGATCGTGCCACCACTCACGGCCAATCGACGGGGCATCCCATAGCCATTACGGTACCCGACTGACGTCTCGACGTGTTGCCGTCGAACGGAGTTCTGCGGGTCTAACCATTCCGTCTTTTCATTCTCCAAGATTAGTTGAATGAACCTGTGAACGTGTCCACGAATCCATTGCTCCAAATGGTTCCAGGTGATGCGTGATTCATCCGCACATCCTGTATTCTGCTTCTTCATGGCGGTGTCTCCTTTTTTATCGGGCTTTCGTCCGATGGGTTTTGTCACCCGAGAGGATACACAGCCTCTCTCCTATGCCTCACATTTAGAG
>JACDDF010000541.1 GCA_013817135.1 Nitrospirales bacterium | reverse complement strand
CATGATGATACCAAAGCTTCAAAAGATCAGGTGCCTTTCTTGTATTGTGCTGTTGGCATCTGTCCTGTTTTTAATCCTTGGCTCTGAATCAAATGCATCTCAGGCGTTGGAGGATGATCAGTTTAGCGCGAAATTCCGTCAGGCACTGAAAACGTGGACCGGTGATTGGGATGGGATGGTCACACGAAACCAAATTCGGGTGCTTGTTCCCTTTAGTAAAACCTTTTACTTTCTGGACGGCGGAAGGCAGCGTGGGCTCACATACGATGCTATGAAAATATTTGAAAAGCAGATTAACAAAGATTTGAAGCGGAAGATTGTGCAGGTTCAGTTCATATTCATTCCTGTCAACCGTGACGAACTCATTCCAGGGCTGCTCAATGGGAGAGGGGATATCGCCGCTGGTGCTCTCACGATTACACCAGAACGGAAGAAGCTTGTTGATTTTTCCGACCCGCTTCTTACCAACGTTCGCGAGATTATCGTCACGGGGCCTAGCAGCCCCCCTCTCTCCAGTCTAGATGATCTGGCCGGCAAGACCATCCATGTGCGGAAGTCCAGTAGTTTTTATGAACATCTTGTTCGCTTGAATGGCGCCTTCAACATTGCCGGGAAACCGGAGATCACGCTCATCCCTGAGGTGGAGAACCTTGAAGATGAAGATCTTCTCGAAATGGTGAACGCGGGGTTGTTACCGATGCTCGTGATGGATAGCCCCAAGGCCGAATTCTGGGCGAAAATTTTCAAGCATATCCGCCTGCATCCGGATATTACCGTTAATACAGGCGGGGAGAGCGCTTGGGCCTTCCGCAAAAACAGTCCAAAGCTAAAAAAAGTGATCAATCGGTTTGTGAGTAAAAATAAAAAAGGTACCCTCATAGGAAATATGTTATTCACCCGGTATTTGAAAAACACCAAGTACGTTGATAATGCCTTGGGAACGCAGGAACGCAAGAAATTTCAGAGTCTCATGCACGTATTTAAAAAAACTGCCGGGCCATATGGGTTTGATTGGGTGCTCGCCATGGCTCTTGGCTACCAGGAGTCCATGTTGGATCAACGGAAGCGAAGCTCTGCAGGTGCCATCGGTGTGATGCAGCTCCTGCCCAGTACCGCTCGGGATCCAAACGTGAATATTCCAAATATCAAACAGCTTGAGCCTAATATTCAGGCCGGAGTCAAGTATTTACATTTCCTGCATGACAGGTATTTTAAGGACCCCGATATGAGCCTGTTGAACCAATGGCTCTTTGCCATAGCCTCATATAATGCGGGCCCTGCCAGGATCTCGAAGCTCCGGAATTTGGCGCCGTCAATGGGCTTGAATCCGAATCAGTGGTTTAAAAATGTGGAGATAGTGGCGGCGAAGCATATTGGTCGCGAGACCGTTCAATACGTGAGTAATATTTACAAATATTTTATTGCGTATCGCCTGATTCTGGAAAGAGAGGAAATGAAATCAACGGTGCAATATTAAACTCTGTGAGGGGCACTGACCAGAATAGGCCTTCCTTGAGTGCGCGAGGGCCATCGATGACCACCGCATGAGCCGGTTGATTTCGTGAAACCTAAGAACAGTCCCGCAATGGCCCAACTTTTGGACGTTTTTCAAGAGCCCACCAAAGACTCCTTTGGGCCAACTAACAATCAGGTGATGAATCGTGCGGGATTACTAATGGGAGGGTTGAGAGGAACCATGAAACATACGGGAGTTTAGCTTGTATCTTTGAGAAAAAAATCTTTCGTTTCCATGCGCCTATTCCCCGCAATTGGTGGGCGAAGAAGGTTGTGTGGGTGCCACCCATGTCATCCCCTCCGTGCAGGGGGTCGTGATGAGGGACCCATCGTCGTTGAAATGATGTCCATTGTCCCTCGGTAAGCTTTGCATCATATCCAGCAGAAATTCCCCGATAACATCCTGCCTTTCTCCCAAGTGGCGAGACCCCGTCCTTTGTCGACTACTATTCCTTTGGTTGCACACAATTATGTTCGCCGCGCCATTGGCATAGGCGATAGCGCAGGGAAGTGGCCCAGTATTGAAATGAATTTTCGACGTCATTCCATTTTGAAGTGACTCCTGACAAAGATTTTGTACCTCCACGGCGATCTACGGCAACGGCCAAAAGAGTCCCAAGTTCTGCATCTGTCATTTTAGCTTCTACGCTGGCACTGCCAACAAATGTTCCGGTTCCTGTGGCGAGAGATTTCGTGCCAGAAATGAGATATCCCGTCGGAAGGACCCTGGAAATGGTATCTAATACAGTATTGGAGGCTTCAGCTTCTGTGAGTGCCACACTCAGACGCATGACATGAGGCCCGGGTTCACGAACAATCCGGTAATCTGCCAATAAAGCATTTTGTAATTTGCCCAAAGAGGAGCGAGGTCAACCGAATGCGGTCTTCTTGGGGGATATCCCGAAGAGAAGATCCCTCTCCCATCCAGAGTTGGACTGGGTCAATCATGACCTTGGTATATTGTTTCCAATCTGCAACCGGGTTGACGTATCGCAGAAGGGCTTCACTGTCTCCCGCACCTTTTTGAAGCATCGAATAATCATCGAGAAACCCGGATCTGCCGACAGTGTTTGCCGAGTGGTCGCACAAGCCGTTATGGATAGAAGAACAAAGGCCAGTAAGAATTGCGCTGCCATTGGCAGGAATGGTCTCC
>JACDDF010000540.1:482-2670 GCA_013817135.1 Nitrospirales bacterium | reverse complement strand
GTCGAATATGTCAAAAACCAAAAAGGGAATGGTGTTGAGAGAAAAGATTTGGAGCCACAAATTCTCGGGAAAAAAGAAGGAGATCCAAATGGCAGAATTATGAACCCGTAACGTGTTCTAGCCTTCGTACGCTTTCTCCCCTCGCGTCATCTGACGCCTCGTGACGTCAAAGCCTCCGAACCCAAACAACCGGATCGTTTCCAGAAACTCTGAGAGAAAGAGGAGTGGAATATCTTATTAATATTCTCACCCGAAAATTCACCGGTTTCTGCTCCACCAAAACATCGAAATGAGAGAAAAAAGAACGCCACCTCCTAAATAAAGGTGAAATATGACCATGAAAGCGGTCCCCGTCTGGCCCCCTTGGCTACTTTGCATCAGCTTCTTGGCAGTCGGGCTTACTCCGTTGGTTACATCGGCTGCAGAATGCGATCCGATTGTGGCTACGGCCGTGTCCGTTCAGGGAAAAGTGGAGGTGCGGCGGGTGAATGTCACGCAGTGGCAGCCGGTGAGTCTCAACGATATCTTCTGTGCCGGGGATCGCATTCGGGTAGGTGACAGAAGCCGGGCGGATATAGCCCTTGCTAATCGAGCGGTACTCCGGTTGGATCAAAACACCACCATCACCCTGGGAAGAGTTCAAAGAAAACAAAATTTTCTGGTCCACCACATCAAAGGTGCCACCTATTTTTTCAGCCGCGCCACTCGCGTGCTAGAGGTACGCACCGCATTCGTCAATGCAGATGTAGAGGGAACGGAAGGGTTGATTCGGGTCGGAAACACTCAAACGGAAAATACCATCCTTGATGAGAAGGTTGTCGCCGTCAACGACGAGGGAACGTTTTCACTCACTTGGGGGCAGTCGGTCGTGTCGGAAAAAGGACAAACGCTGACGTAACAAACGTCGTCAAGCCGCGTGATGCTGAAGAGGGGATCCGGTTAGGAATCACCAGTACGTCAATGTTCTTTGAAAATGGCCGTCTGCTTTGGAGGGTGCTTCCTCTTGAAGATTTCGTTCAGGTGATCGAAGAACTGTCTCGTTCATTCTTGGCAAAGGAAAATGCCAACCATAAGAGTGAGAGCCACGTGTTGTTCAATGTGGAATGAAACCATTCATTGACCACCTGAATGAAATTCTTATGAATCATGTGGGTACCATATTTATGGGATGCCTTAATTTCATGGGAGAAACAACTGTGGATTCCGAATGCAAACCGTCCTCGTCTCAAATGCCGGTCCCGGACAGGCGTAGAGGGCCTCGCCGGGTAGAAGATCGACGATTGATGCAACACAACAGGGAGTTGGAAGCGGCCCGTCGCATGACGGAGGTGCTTTTCCAGCATCTTCACACCGATGAACTGGTTGAAAAAACACTCAGTACCGCTCTGGAGGTTGTTGGAGCGGAGAGCGGATCCATTCTTCTCGCTAGTCAGGATTCCCAGGAGTTAGTGTTCCGGCATTCCATTGGGTCCAGCCCGGTGGAAGCTGGCACGGCGATTCCCTGGGACAAGGGGATAGCCGGCGCCGTGTTTCATTCGGGAAAGCCGATCGTGATACCGGATGCCAAACGGGATCGGCGCCATTATGCGGGGATTGATGTGCTAACTGAGCACGTGACACGGGATATGATCGCTCTCCCACTTAAACGGTCGGAAGGAAAGCCTATCGGTGTATTGGAAGTCATGAACAAACGCGAATCGCTTCTGGATGAAGAAGACGTGGCCATTCTGACAATTGTGTCAGCTCTTGCCGCCAGTTCGATCGAGCAATCCCGTCTTTATCGGGAGGCGAAGCTCGCCGTGATCGTGCGGATGTTGGGCGATATCAGTCACGACATTAAGAATATGTTGATGCCGGTGCTATCAGGTGCCCAATTATTAAAAGATGAATTGGAAGAGCATTTTCCCCATTTGATCCAAGTTAAGGTTAAAGGGGCTGAGATTAGTTATGCCAACTGTCAGGAACTCACCAGTATGATTGTGAACAATGCCAGCGGATACAAAGGCGCGTGCGGGAAATTGCTGATGTGGTCAAAGGTGTCACGAGTGCTCCCAATTTTGCCCCCTGCCAGATATCCACTGTGGTGAGGGCCGTGTTTGCAACGCTTAAAACCTATGCGGCGGAGCAGGGGGTCCTCCTCGAAACCGACGGTCTGGACATACTCCCTGTGATAGAAGCTGATGAACAC
>JACDDF010000540.1:0-472 GCA_013817135.1 Nitrospirales bacterium | reverse complement strand
GATGAACACCGTCTCTTTACCGCTTTTTACAATCTCATCAGCAATGCCATCCCGGAGGTACCCGGAGGAGGCCTGATCTCGGTTTCCGGAAAGGAGGACAATCCGGTGTGGAAATTCTTGTTACAGTTTCGGACAATGGTCGGGGCATGCGCCGAAGTGCGGGATCGCCTTTTTCACTCCGAGGCCATCAGCACCAAGCGGGAAGGGACGGGGCTGGGCACCAAAATTGTCAAAGATGTGGTGGATGCCCATGGAGGACGTATTTATGTAGAGAGCGAGCTGGGTGTGGGGACGACGTTTTATCTGCATCTTCCTATGCACCCACCTCCACCGAGATTGTGAAAGTGGTCCCGACGGCTGGTCTCCCTTTGTGAGGAGGGCTGATTGGGGTTTGCTTCTCAGGGGCCGACGAGGGTGGAGCTGATGGGATAGGTCGTTCAGGAACGCCCACGTGGGTCAGGGGGTACTGACG
>JACDDF010000539.1 GCA_013817135.1 Nitrospirales bacterium | reverse complement strand
GGCCCGAAACCTCCAAACATTCATCTATCTGCTCAGGAAGGAGCCGACGAATGGCTCTTTTCAGTCCAGGATAACGGGATTGGGATGGAACCGGAATATTTCGAGCGAATTTTTCTTCCTTTTAAACGACTGCACACCAGGGAAGAATACCAGGGCACCGGAATCGGTCTGGCCATCTGTAAGAAAATCGTGGAACGCCGTGGGGGCCGCATCTGGGTCGAATCCGAGCAGGGAAAGGGCGCAAAATTTTCGTTTACATTTCCTAAATTGTTAAAATCTGAACTTCATTTTTCAGACAGTGTCTGATGATTCTGTGTTTTTTACGAATAGAACACATGCTGAGAAGCCATGTCATCTTGACCCTTTCGGATTCGCTCAGGACACGTTCCACAATTGTCATGCTGAGCATCGCGAAGCATCTGGCTAAGCCATAGCCCGGTCGAGCTGGGCACAAATCCTTCGCTAGACCTTGGCCTGAGCCTTGTCGAATGGCTCTGGATGACCAGATGGGGAGGATCGGAACGAAAAGTGTGGAGAGGATAAAAAACTGGGCTACTCCCATTCCGGCCCCATTCAATGTTTGTTATCATGCTGAGCCCCATTCGACGGAGTGTATCCTGAGTCAAAGCCGAAGGACTCAGGGCAGGCACGCGAAGCATCTGACTAAGCCGTAGCATGATCGAGCTGGGCACAGATTCTTCGCGGAACCTCCTGCGGTCACAATTTGTTCGTTCAATGTTTGGCTGATGATATCTAAGTTTTTTTACCTAAATAAACCGGGGACTTTTCATGCATAATCCTATTGAAATTTTGTTAATAGAAGATAATCAGGCTGATATCCGCCTTACCCAGGAAGCCTTTCGGGCAGCGCGCCTCCATAATACCATTCATGTCGCTCAAGACGGGGTCAGTGCCATGGCATTCATTCGACAGACAGCCCCCTTTCAACATGCTCCCAGACCAGACCTTATTCTGTTAGACTTAAACCTTCCGAAGAAGGACGGGAGAGAGATTCTGAAGGAAATCAAATCCGATCCGCACACTCGCACAATTCCCGTGGTGGTGTTGACAACCTCCGATGACGAAGAAGATGTGTTGCGTAGTTACGATCTTCATGCCAATGCCTATCTGGTCAAACCCATTGATGTCCTGCGATTTATCACCATGGTTCAATCCCTCGAAAGTTTCTGGCTCTCCGTGGTGAAACTCCCTCCAAAAGAGCCGACCTCATGAGCGACATTCATTCTCCTACCCATTCCATCCTGTTAGTGGAAGACAATCCTGCTGACGCAGAATTAGTGCGGGAGCGGCTGAAGAATGCCTCCGGCATGTCCCCCTTTTATATGACGCGCGTATCGACGCTCAAGGAGGCTCTGACCACTCTTCAAAGCACGTCGTTTGACGTCATCCTTCTTGATTTAAATCTGCCGGAAACCAATGGCCTTGAAACATTGAAACGCATCAGGTCGGCAAACTCGGACATTCCCCTTGTGGTGTTGACCAGCAACGAAGACGAACCCGTGGCGCTTGAGGCCATCAAACTAGGGGCACAGGATTATATCCCGAAATCTTCGATGAATGCCGCGCTACTTTCCCGAATTCTCCACTATGCCATTGAACGGGAAAAGAACGACCGGATTCGCCTGGATAGCGAAAGAAAATACCGGTTATTTGTGGATGGAGCCACCGGCCTGGCCTTTATCATGCTTGACCTGCTTGGGAACATTACTCATTGGAACTCCGGAGCGGAGCGGCTGTTTGGCTACCCGGAAGACGCGGCATTACATAAACATTTTTCCATGCTATTTACCCCTGAAGACCAACACGATGGTCGTCCGGCAAACGAATTACGGTTGGCCGAGGCCGTAGAAAAGGGGGACGATGACAATTGGCTGGTTCGGGCTGATGGGTCACGATTTTGGGCCAGCGGTGCGGTGACCGCCATACGCGACTCCAAGGACCACCTCGTCGGATTTGCCAAGGTGGTTCGGGACAAAAGTGCTCAAAAGGATGCCAGAGACAAATTAGCCGAACTCAATAGTACCTTGGAAGAACGCGTGATCCAACGAACCCAAGAACTCACTCGCAATCAGGAGCGCTTACGAGCCATGGCGTCCGACCTCACCGTCACCGAACAACGCGAACGACGCCGGTTAGCTTCGGATCTTCATGATTATCTGGCACAGCTCCTTGTTGTCTGCCGGCTCAAATTAGGTCAAGGTCAATCGATGACCGATATAGAAAGCCTCGCAAAGGTGATCCAAGAGGCCGATACCCTCCTCGACCAATCCTTGACCTACACGCGGACACTCGTCAGCCAACTCAGCCCGACCTGTCTTTATGAATTCGGACTCAATGCCGCCCTCGTCTGGTTGGGAACTGAAATGGGAAAGCAGGGATTGACCGTCAAAGTCATTGAGAGGAATTTGAGGTTGAATCTCCCAGAAGATCAGGCTGTGCTCATTTTCCAATCTGTTCGTGAATTATTGTTTAACGTACTCAAGCATTCCGGAGTAAACGAAGTGACGGTGAACCTGGCCATTCAAGAGAACAACCATCTGATAGTTGAGGTGGAAGATTTTGGCTGCGGTTTTATAGACAGTCATGAAAACAGAAATGAACAATCTCCAACCAATTTTGGACTCTTTAGTATCCGGGAACGATTGGAAGCT
>JACDDF010000538.1 GCA_013817135.1 Nitrospirales bacterium | reverse complement strand
GTTAAGTGGATTTGAACCTTTAACGATCAGGCCGGAATCCAATTTTGTCAATATTGGAGAACGCACAAATGTGACGGGTTCGCCAAAATTTTCCAAACTGATTTTAAACGGGAAACTTGAAGAAGCTTTGGCCGTGGCCCGCCAGCAAGTCGAAGGGGGTGCGCAAATCATCGATGTGAATATGGATGAAGGCCTCTTGGATTCGGAAAATGCAATGGTGGAATTTTTGAATTTAATCGGATCCGAACCCGATATTGCTCGTGTGCCTATAATGATTGATAGCTCCAAATGGTCCGTCATTGAAGCTGGACTGAAGTGTATTCAGGGAAAAGGTGTGGTGAATTCCATTAGTCTCAAGGAAGGCGAAGCCCAATTCCTCGAGCAGGCTCACCTGATTCGTCGCTATGGGGCCGCTGTTGTCATCATGGCATTCGATGAAACCGGTCAAGCGGATACGCTTGATCGAAAAGTGGAAATCTGTACTAGGGTCTATCGTCTCTTGACCGAAAGGCTCAACTTTCCGCCGGAGGACATTATTTTTGATCCAAATATTTTAACTGTCGCGACTGGCATGGAAGAACACAACGCCTATGCTGTGAATTACATTGAAGCCACTAGACAAATAAAAGCCACATTGCCTTTCTGCAAAGTCAGTGGGGGAGTCAGTAATATTTCGTTTTCATTCCGTGGAAATAATACGGTGCGCGAAGCCATTCATTCCGCGTTCCTCTACCATGCCATCAAAGCTGGAATGGACATGGGGATTGTGAATGCCGGTCAGTTAGGAGTCTACGAAGAAATACCCAAAGATCTACTTAACTTAGTAGAAGATGTCCTGTTGAATAGACGGCCAGAAGCCACTGAGGAATTAGTGACCTTTGCCGAGACGGTCAAGCAACAGGGTAAAACGATTGTGAAAGATGATGCGTGGCGGCAGGGGACAGTAGAAGAACGTCTGGCGCATGCGTTGATTAAAGGGATTGTCGAATTCATTGATGCCGATGTGGAGGAAGCCCGTCAGAAACTCAATAAGCCTCTGGATGTCATTGAGGGGCCATTAATGGATGGGATGAATGTGATCGGAGAGCTATTTGGTGCGGGGAAAATGTTTTTGCCACAAGTGGTCAAAAGCGCGCGGGTCATGAAAAAGGCTGTGGCGTATTTATTGCCGTTTATGGATGCGGAAAAAGTTGAAGGCGAGAGCAGAACCCAGGGTAAAATCTTGCTCGCAACAGTGAAGGGCGATGTGCATGACATTGGGAAGAACATCGTGGGAGTTGTGCTGGCCTGCAATAATTATGAAATTCTTGATCTGGGAGTGATGGTTCCTTGTGACAAAATTTTGCAGACAGCTCGTCAAGAAAAAGTTGATCTGATTGGGCTCAGCGGACTGATTACACCTTCGTTGGATGAAATGGTTCATAATGCACGAGAAATGACTCGAGAAGGTTTCTCTATCCCTCTGTTAATTGGGGGAGCTACCACCAGCAAGGCCCACACTGCCGTAAAAATTGCGCCAGGCTATACCAGCCCGGTTGTACATGTTTTAGATGCGTCCCTGGCGGTCAATGTCGTTCGCAAGTTAATGAGTCCGGACGATAAGGACGCTTTTGTGCAGGAAGTTCAAGAAAAACAACGGAAAACGCGAGAGGCTTATCTGTCCAAAAGCACAGCTAAAAAGTTCGTATCACTGGAGGAGGCAAGAAAACAGCGTTTCGTTATAGATTGGGAAACGACGAGCATTACTAAGCCAAGTTTCCTTGGTGTTAAAGTTCTTGAGGATGTTTCCCTCGAGACCCTTGTCCCCCTAATTGACTGGTCTCCATTTTTTCGCGCCTGGCAATTACGTGGGAAATATCCAATGATTTTTGAAGACTCGGTAGTTGGGCCAAAAGCCAAAGAACTCTTCGATGATGCTCAAAAGCTATTGCAGGAAATCATGGATCGAAAGCTCCTCACGGCTAAAGGTGTCTATGGATTATTTCCAGCCAACAGTCAGGACGATGATATCACCATCTATTCCAATGAGACCCGTTCGGAAGTGGTATCGGTCTTTCATACCTTGCGACAACAAGTAGAAAAACCCAGAGGGGACTCATACTATGCGTTGGCCGATTTTGTGGCCCCACAGTCTAGCGGTATCGCCGATTATATTGGTGGGTTTGCGGTCACGGCGGGAATCGGCATCGAAGCCATTTGTCAGCGGTTTGAAAAAGACCATGATGATTATAACGCCATCATGACTAAAGCCCTGGCTGATCGTTTAGCCGAGGCCCTTGCTGAATGGCTCCATCGCGAAGTCCGGCAGGAATGGGGATTTGGCCAAGATGAGCAATTGACAAACGAGGAACTCATTCAAGAAAAATATCGTGGGATTCGCCCTGCACCCGGGTACCCGGCCTGTCCCGACCATACTGAGAAACAGCATCTGTTTGAATGGCTGCAGGTAGAAAAAACGGTAGGTATTCAATTGACCGAGTCGTACGCGATGTTTCCCACTGCATCTGTCAGTGGTTTCTACTTTGCTCACCCCCAAGCCAAATTCTTTTCTGTTGGACAATTAAAGAAAGATCAGATCGAGGATTATGCTAAGCGGAAAGGGATGGAAGTATCGGAGGTAGAACGGTGGCTCTCCTCAAATTTGGGCTATGACCCTACTTGAGGGACTGGGTG
>JACDDF010000537.1 GCA_013817135.1 Nitrospirales bacterium | reverse complement strand
AAGGACGGGTAGCACGGAGATGGGCTTTTCCCGTTTTTCCATAAATTGAAGAACTTTGACGGCTTTTTCATCCTGATATACCCAACTGGGCTTTGGATTCATTACGGTTGCAATCGTGAGAGCGAAAAGGTTTTGCCCCCCCTCCAACACCCGACGAATATCAAAGTCGGTGATCAATCCCAATAAACGATCTTCCTCATCAAGTACGGACACTGCGCCAGCACGTTTACTCGTCATTTCACACAACATGAATTGAATCGTGTGAGAAAGACAAATAACCGCGTTTCCTTCACCTGTTCGCATCAGATCCCCAACGTTCAAAAGCAGTCGTTTTCCCAATTGTCCACCAGGGTGAAACATGGCAAAGTCGGCTGGTTGAAAGTTTCGCAATTTCATCAAAGCCATGGCCAACGCATCCCCTAAGACCAAGGCTGCAGTGGTGCTGCACGTGGGTGCCATATTGAGCGGACAAGCTTCCTCTTGAATAGGCGTGACAAGAACAAGATCACTCCCTCGTGCCAGAGCGGAGTTTGCCTGCGCTGTAATGGCAATAATTCGTGCGCCCATTTTTCGAATAAACGGAAGCAGTGCCAGCAATTCTTCGCTTTCGCCTGACTTTCCTACCGCAATCACTATATCTTCTTTCGCCACAATCCCAATGTCCCCATGCAGCCCCTCGGAGCCATGTAAAAACACCGCAGGTGTGCCGGTGGACACCATCGTAGCCGAAATTTTGTTCGCTATCAGGCCGGATTTTCCCACCCCTGTAAGAATCACTTTTCCCTGACAGGCTTGCAACATCTTTACCGCCTCTTCGAAAGGAGGACCTACGCTCTCCTCAAGGTGCGCAATGGCTTGAGCCTCCAGCCTGATCACCCGACGAAGTTCTTGAAGAATATCCATAAGGTTCTGATCTTTTGATCTTTAGAAAAGCAGATTATTCTGGTAAAAATGTTTCAAAATAAAACTATCATTAGATAAACAGCACCGATTGGTGCTGCCTTCAAAAAGGCGCGAGGTACGTCCCGCACCTGAGGAGTACCTTCGCTATACTGAAACCCCAACCAAGGCATTTCTCATTGACGCACAGTAAGGAGGAATGGAATCGGTGATAGGAGGAACTTTTGCCACTTTTGGGAATAGACTTCTTTACCAAGATGAGCGTCTATGCCTATTCAAGTGTATCAATACACAAAATCATGATTTGGGTCAAGTTGAGACAGGGCTCACCGTTCCTGGGTTGGATCATGACGCTGAACCCTCCTGTAAGGACTGTTGCCTCCTTAACCGAACCTGGTACAAAGAAGGGAACTGAGCCATATGGAAAGGCCAACACAGGATTATGAAACCCACAAAATTATCACCTGCCACGACTCAAGAAATTATCAGAATGTATAATGCTCTGGACTATGATGGGCTTGGTCCGGTGTATTGCGACGAAGGTGGAGACGCGTTTTGGCAGGATCGCCGAGGTCCCTGCCAAAAACTGGGAACCGCGATTGCGAAAGCCCTCCGCACCCGTTTACCGGCTATGGGACGAAGTTTATATGTGGGCGCAGGAGTCCCGGAGATTCCCGTTTTGCTCATGGAACAGATGGAATTAAATCGAATGATATGCCCCTATAATCTTCGGCGCGCAGAAGTGGACATCCTCAATCAAGCCGGGGGTGAAAGCGGAATCCCATTTTACTGCGGATCGGCGGAGACTGCGCCAGGCAACGTTGATCATCTTTGGATTGTCAGCGTTCTGAATGACCCGGAAGAATTCCCCAATCTTTCAGTCCTTTTTTCATACGGCCGTGCAGACCCTATGGCATTTGACATTTCGGCCTTTTCACACGAACGGGAAACCGGAATTCGCTTATTTGCCAATTGTATGGCCAAACTAACCATTCCAGGGTTGCTCACCACCTCGGTGGAAGAAATGCCATGGGTTGAGCACTGGTGCCACTCACATGGAATTCCTTACCAAGTTGAAGATCGGACATATCCAACAGCCTTGGTAGGCGATCCCGTGTGTTTTATACGCATTGGATGAGGACGCCTCATTTTTTCAACACTCACGCGGGAAGGGAGGGAACCAGGGCTGTCATGCAACCCATTCCCCTAGGATTAATTGGCGTAGGACGGCACGGCTCCCGTTACCTTCAACATTTGCTCTCCGTTGAGACGGGAGGAGAATTGATTGCCATCAGCCGAAGAAATATGGAAGAAGGTATTCGACTTGCCACAGAATACCCCCTCCGCTTTTACCCGAACTATCACGATCTCTTGGCCGATTCGGCTATTCAGGCCGTTCTGATCGTGACCCCTCCCTCACTCCATCTTCCCATTGCCTTAGAAGCCATTCAACATGGCAAAGCGGTTCTTCTGGAAAAACCCCTCGCCCTTAACCAGACCCAAGGCCGCCAAATCGTTGAGGCCGCCACCAAAGCTAAAACCCCTGTAATGACTGCCCAGACTCTGCGATATGAGCCGGCGATTCGCCAATTACAAGACATCGGCATCCTTAGGCCAATGGCAATATCTTGTTTGCACCATGCGATTCGAAACCCACCTAGGGTCGCCAGAACAAAACACGTCATGGAGCAAATATGGGGCCCTCATGGAATTTGGGATTCACTTGCTGGACTTGGTCCGAGTTCTCACTCAGGATGAGGTCCATTCGGTCTCTG
>JACDDF010000031.1 GCA_013817135.1 Nitrospirales bacterium | reverse complement strand
GAATATTGCCCGCTCTTCATCATTCATCGGCCGAAACGGAGAACCCATCGCTTTCTTCGGACCCGAAACAATCGCGGCTGGTTGAACCCCCACTTTTTCCAACAGACCCTCGGCATTCATTGTCACCATAATGACCCCGATACTTCCGGTAATAGTCGAGGGATGTGCAAGAATATGGTCAGCCGCCATCGCGATGTAATACCCGCCGGAAGTGCCCAAATCCATTATGGCGGCAATGACCGGTACAGGGCGTTTTTTCTTAAAGACTTTCAGCTCATGATATACCAGATCTGATGCCGTGACCGATCCTCCGGGAGTATTGATTCTAAGGACGATGGCTTTGACGTGTTCATCCTCCTCAGCTTTGGTCAATTCCTCTTTGATTCGTGCGGGAAGACTTGGTTCCTCCAAGATACCCGACGAATTGCCTGTCGTCAGCATGCCAGAGATATCAATCAACAACACCTTATCCTCTCCTTCACCAGATAAGGTGGCTTCATTGAGGATTCCTCCCCCGGGAAACAGATCAATATGAATGCACCCGCTGACCAAAAATAGAATAAGAATCAGGAAGCACCGAGTCATAAGCATCATCCGCGGCCTTTCATCATTTCCAGAAATTGTCCGAACACATACGAAGAGTCATGGGGGCCTGGAGAGGCTTCAGGGTGATACTGAATAGAAAGAATCGGACTCTCTATTCCCGCCATTCCTTCACAACACCCATCATTCACACTTCGATGCGTGATTTCCATCCGTCCAGCGAAAGAGTCAAATTGTTGAGCCTTCAACGTCGTACAATCATCCTCCTTGTGTGGAAGGCGAACGGCAAAATTATGGTTTTGCGAGGTAATTTCAATCTTTCTGGTGCGAAGATCCATTACTGGATGGTTGGCTCCATGATGCCCAAATGTTAGTTTATGGGTGTGCAACCCCAAGGATAATCCCAACACTTGGTGTCCCAAGCAAATCCCCAGCATCGGTTTCCATCCCAATAGCTGCTTGACGGTTTCTATCGCATAGGGCACCCCTTCGGGGTCTCCTGGGCCATTGGATAAGACGATTCCATCTGGATTAAGTCGACGGATTTCCTCCGCGGTCGTCGAAGCTGGCACAACTCGAACCTGACATCCCAGATCCACGAGACTTCGTAAAATATTCTGTTTCAAACCAAAATCCATGACCACCAGTTTCAAAGGAGTCTGAGCGGTGTCCTGAGCAAAACTTGATGATTCACCACGAGGCGAGTCCATATCGATCGATTTCTGGGTCCATTCATAGGCGTTCGGACAGGTGACCTCTCTAACCAAATCACGTCCAATCAGGGAGGGAACGGCCTTCGCCGTTTCCCGCAAGGCGTCGTCATCGAAATTCACATGGGAAATGACTCCCATTTGTGAGCCGTGATCACGGACATGACAGGTCAGTGCTCGCGTGTCTATTCCTTGAATTGCCACAATACGATGCTCAATTAAGTATTCTTCGAAGGATTGCCTGCTCCGCCAATTACTCGGGTCCTTGGCTGCCTCACGAACAATAAACCCTTCTGCCCAGACCCGATGGGACTCATTATCTTCCGGTGTGACCCCATAATTCCCGATCTGGGTGGAGGTCATCAGGACGATCTGCCCTTTATATGAAGGGTCGGTCAAAATTTCTTGATACCCCGTCATGGCAGTATTAAATACCACTTCTCCCACGGTTTCGCCTTCGAACCCGAGTGCACGTCCTCGGAATATGGTTCCATCGGCTAACGCCAATACTGCGGGCTTCATGGTTTTTCCTTTATCATCTTCTCATTTCCGTCGAACGTTCAAGAGTAATTATTAGCGAGCAGCCATTGAGCGGTGAAAGAGAATTTTCCGCACTTTTACAATAAACAGTGAGGCTGCCAGACCAAAATTCACCAAGTGACAAGCTCGCACAACCATATGAAGGCGAAAAAATTCTGCATAGGCGATATCTTTGTCTTCTTTTGAGACCGCCGCAAAGGCCTCTTCCTGTAAAGCCATTGCTTGGGGACCAAGGATCACAAGAATGCTGAAGGTCATGAGCGTCATTCCAGCCAGAAGCCACCATTCCACAGAAGACACGGCAAACATCTCGGAGGGAGTGTGGCCAAATGCCCGGAAGCGAATCCCGGCCACCACACTCAACAAAATCAAAATCCAGACATTCATCAAGCCAAAACCATCAAAAACTCTCCGTAAAAAATGCCCAGCTGGTTCCATCCCGAAGGAATTAAATACAGCCGGAATCACCAACGCAATAATGACAACCAAACCGCCGACCCATAAGATTAAGGCACAGAGTTCAAAAAGAAAACCCACTACCCCCCAATTTATCCGCTTCATACTCAAGAATTAACGGGCATCATAGACAATCCTGCCATCAACTAATGTCATCTTCACTTTTCCCTTCACTGTCCAACCCCCAAATGGCGTATTCTGACTTTTTGACAAAAATTTGGTGGGATCCACCACCCACTCTTCATTAGGATCAAACACCACGATATCCGCATAGGCACCTGGCCGAATGCTTCCAACAGGCAGATGAAAGAGCTGAGCAGGAGATCTGGTCAACTTGTCAAGCGCCTGCTCAAGAGACAAGACCCCCTCATGCACCAAGCGGAGGGTTAAGGGAAGAGCGGTCTCAAACCCCACGATCCCAAACGGAGCCGTATCAAATTCCAATTGTTTTTCTTGGAGAGCATGGGGAGCATGGTCGGTGGCAATGGCATCAATGGTCCCATCAACCAACCCCTGCTTAAGCGCTTGAACGTCTTCATCCGTTCGCAGTGGTGGATTCATTTTGGCATTGGAATTATAACAGCGGACGGCTTCTTCAGTAATGGAAAAGTGATGAGGACAGACTTCTGCGCTCACCGGCAACCCCTGCCCTTTTGCATGACGGACCAGTTCCACCGAACGGGCGGTGCTCAAATGGGCCAGATGCACATGAACTCCGGTAAGATCCGCCAGAGCCAGATTCCGAGCCACCATCACCTCCTCTGAGGCATCGGGAATCCCAGGCATCCCGAGTTCGGTCGACACCATACCCTCGTTCATACATCCGCCATCGGTTAAATGCAGGTCTTCGCAATGGTCCACAACAGGAATTCCAAAAGCCTTGGCATACTCCAGCGCCCGTCGCATGACCAAACTATTCATCACGGGCCGCCCATCATCAGAAATGGCCACACATCCGGCGTCCACCAACTCACCAATATCCGCAAGTTCTTCTCCTTCGGAATTTTTGGTGATTGCACCGATCGGGAGCACCCGGGCCTTGCCGGCCTCTTGTCCTTGGGCCAACATAAATTTGGTAATGGCCGCGTTATCATTCACGGGCTGGGTATTCGGCATACAACAAATGGTCGTAAACCCTCCGGCCACTGCTGAGGCCGCGCCTGTCGAGATGGTTTCCTTGTATTCAAAGCCGGGTTCCCGTAAGTGGCAATGCAGATCGACAAGGCCAGGAGCCACAATCCATCCATTGGCCTCAAGAATTGTGACCGATGAATCCTGGCAAAGGGGGTTGGTCAGTGGAAAACCGACTTCAAGAATCCTTCCATCTTGAATAAGCACATCGGCCCGTCCATTCACTTGGCCAGGGTCGATCACGATTCCACCTTGAATACAGAGGAGTTGAGAAGTGGTGGGAGGCTGTCCGGTCTTTTTGGTCATGTTGTCCGATCATTCGTTAAGGGTTGAACGTTCACCAGATCCTGACAATAAATACATAAGGGCCATCCGCACAGACACACCATTGGTCACTTGATCCAGAATCACCGCTACCTTGCTATCAGCGACGGAAGGCGAAATTTCCACGCCACGGTTCAGAGGACCGGGATGCATCACAATGGCATCCGGTTTGGCGAGCTTGAGTCTTTCAGGAGTCAAACAAAACAGTTTGGCATATTCCCGAAGACTGGGAAGTAGAGCCCGCCCCAAGCGCTCACGTTGCAAGCGCAGCATGATAATCACATCTGCTCCGATTAATGCCTCATCCAGATTGTAAAAGACGGCCACGCCGAAATGTTCGAGACCGAAGGGGATCATGGTTGGTGGAGCCACGACTCTCACCTCTGCCCCGAGTTTGGTCAGAGCAAGAATATTCGAGCGAGCCACGCGGCTATGCGCTATATCGCCAACAATCACTACCATGAGGCCCGAGATGCGACCTTTTTTTTCTTTTATGGTAAAGACGTCCAAGAGGGCCTGAGTGGGATGTTCATGCCACCCATCTCCCGCATTAATTACCGATGATTTGACCGAACGCGCAAGGTTTTCTGCTGCACCAGGAGATGGATGGCGCAGCACAATAATATCCGCCTGCATGGCTTCAATATTTCTGGCCGTATCGACTAACGTTTCTCCTTTCACCATACTGCTCGTGGAAGGAGAAAAATTAATGACGTCGGCACTCAGTCGTTTAGCTGCCAACTCAAAAGACGTTCGTGTACGGGTACTGGGCTCAAAAAATAAATTCACCACCGTTTTTCCACGCAGAGCCGGAACTTTTTTAATATCCCGCCCCCCAACTTCTTTCAGGGATTCGGCTGTCGTCAAAATCAGTTGAATTTGCTCGGCTGATAAGGCCGCAATAGTCAATAAATCTTTGCGTTCTAGACCCATGATGACTTTACGGTGTTAAAATAGAGACCCGATCGTCCTGCCCTAATTCCTCAAAAAAGACCTGGACGTTTTCCTCCCTGGCAGTCGGAATGCTTTTCCCGACATAATTAGCACGAATGGGAAGCTGTCGATGCCCACGATCGACAAGAACAGCCAGTTGAATTTCTGCTGGGCGCCCCAAATCCATCAACCCGTCTAAGGCGGCCCGAATGGTTCGTCCGGTGAACAGCACATCATCGACCAGCACAATTTTCAAATCGGATATATGAAACGGAATTGTCGTTTTTCGTATTTCCGGTTGATCTTTTCGAATGGAGAGATCATCACGGTACAAGGTGATATCCAACTCTCCAAGAGGCACGTCCCGTTTTTCGATTTGCTGAATTCTGGCCGCAAGCCTCTGGGCGAGAAATACTCCGCCTGTGCGGATCCCCACCAAGGCTAACCCTTCAATGCCTTTGTTCCGCTCAAGAATTTCATGACTAATGCGGGTTAAGGTTCGGGCCATTTCCTGACCATCCATTAAGAGACGTTCGTGTGGTCGTGGAGAAGTGTTCATGGTAATGGACCCCCATCACGCCCCATAAGGACAAAAAAAACCCTTCTCAGAAGAACATGAGAAGGGCGCACATGAAATGGCCAGTTAGTGGCCGGCATCTCTTTTTCTCCTTACCCACCTCGCCGGATGGGTTTTAAAGGTTTCCCCATACTATTCGCGCAACGTTCTACTGTCAAGATCGGAAAGGGACATGGCCATCTTACAGGAGGCCAATGGAATTTGAACTGATACGGTGGCCCATCTGAACTAATCCCGACCGGGGTTTTGAACAATCCAGACCGTCAATTCAGGATTCAACCACCCATTTGGAAGTACTGATTGGTGAATCCGGAAGGGAGGCAAAGAATCGCCTGTGGCGGAATGGAGAATCTGAAGGCCTTGCCTCTGGAGGTTCTCTTCTAATACAGGGGGACCGGCCACACACCCGACACTCCCATCAGAAAGATAGGTCCTTAAAAATTTCACCCAACAGTCGATCATAGTGCAATTTGAATAATCTGAAAAGGGAATCCAGAGATAAATCCAATCATACCTGGTCCGCAATGCTTCCAACATGTGCCGCTCAAAGGGTATAAATTGAAAATTTGGAAACCACGCCAACCGATCCATCCTAGAAAGCCTATTCCAAATAGATTGGGCATGCTTTTGGGCAAATTGTGTCCGGTTGTACCAAACCGTATGAATTTGAGATTCCTGGTATTGAAGACACGAACCCAATCCCGCTTCGCAAAGCGAAAGCAAGACATGTGTGGCGTCAGATCTGGCGCGAAAGAGGTCTTGGTGTTCTTCAAGGAAATCATCTAAAAAATCAAAAACAAAAGGTTGGCTTTCTTTTTCGCCAATCATCTCAGACTTCTGCGGGTAGAGTAGGACCGAAGAGAAGGCTTCCACGGGATTAAGTATCGGTGGACTCATCGGGAAGGCGTCGCGCCAGGTGCTATTGAGCGGCTTCCAGGAAACCGAATGATTAAGTTTGGACAGCTGCCAGGATGGTCGAATGGTCAATTTCTTTCGTTCACGGCCATCAAACAGCCATAAGCCCTCGGTCGTGACTCCCGCTCCACGATTGTCGGACACTGGCAGACCTGACTCGTGTATTCGGTTAAACGATAGGCCAGAGGGATCATCCCACCATGTGGCTTTTTGAATCATCTGGTTTCTGACCGTGACGCAAAGATGCTGTTCCTCATCCATATACCGAACTGGGAAACCAGACGCTGGAAGCCAGTGGACTTCATGCGACCGTTCAACATCCAGAAACACTTCCAGCGGGGATTGGCTGGAAGAAACGGAAGGGGTAAAAAAGAGGCCGAAGAGCCTGAACGCGGCTTCGGAGGGATATACCGGAATACCGCTGTATTGCAAGGGAAGCACCCCATTGATGTTTTGATCGTCATAGAGACCTCGGATGAATTCGAAGGCCGCACTGCCGGTTCCCGGGAAAAGGGATAAAAACAATTCCACCACTGGCAGGTAATCTATTCGACTCCATTCCATCCGGCTCATACATGACATGAACCTGGCTTCTTCAAACGACCCATTGGGTAAGACATAAAAGGCGTCCTTAACCTGGTGAATCGTGGCTTGCCCGTCACCATGAAGGACGACATCCTCATCCCGATAAAAAAATCGGACCATCGCCAAGTCGGAATGCAAGGACCGGGCTGCCATCTGACGCAGGTCGTCTTGCGTGATCCCTTCCCAACCTTGCCGCCGAGATAAATCCAAGGTAATGGTATTGACCAATCCTTCCGGTTTAATCCCGATCCATTGCCCCCAATCCAATCGAAGACGGGCAGAGGTCAGGGAAATCGCACCCGTTGGCTTCTGTTCCCACAAACATTCATGTAGGGGATTTCCATCTGGATCTACCAAAAGAATCCGTTGCCCATGCTTGCCATACAACACAAAATGGCCAGTGGGCTGCTCTATGATCCGCCCACCCGCCGATTCCCATTCCTGTCTATAAATCTGATTGGCAGGAAAACGTAGGGCTTGGGGATGATCCAATATGCCTTGAAGGTTCATGATGAGGAATGGGAAATGTCAGAAGGCAGATCGCCTCTGAAAATAAAGGTCCGAGACGGGATTATTGTGAGAAAAATTGTTGGGAGCACGGCATCGAACCGATCGGGCTCTTACTCCCGGATTTG
Source organism: Nitrospirales bacterium (assembly GCA_013817135.1). Classification (GTDB taxonomy): domain Bacteria; phylum Nitrospirota; class Nitrospiria; order Nitrospirales; family UBA8639; genus Nitrospira_E. The sequence continues at coordinate 3,687 of JACDDF010000031.1, read as the reverse complement.
ACCGGAACCGTATACAACATATTTGGAACAGGTTAAATCCTCTAACCCCATGGGACCACGAGCATGGATGCGGGTGGTGCTAATCCCAATTTCGGCCCCCAACCCAAACTCATAGCCATCGTTCAGGCGCGTCGAGGCATTGACCATCACGGTACTGGAATCCACCTCTCGCAAAAATCGTAAAGCCCGATCATAGTCATTAGTCAGAATAGAGTCCGTATGACGGGAACCGTATTGGTGTATGTGGTCCATCGCGCTCTCCATATCCTTCACCACTTTGATCGCCACAATTAAGGATAAAAACTCTTTTCCGAAATCGTCTTCCTGGGCAGGCTTAGCCTGAGAAAGGATCTGGCAGGTTTTCGGACATCCCCGCATTTCGACCCCTGCTTCAACATACTCATCGGCCAACGGTGGCAAGAGTTTTTTAGCTACTTTCTCATGAACCAAAAGTGTTTCCATGCTGTTACAGGTCGAGCAACGCTGAGCTTTCGCGTTAAAACTGATTCGTTGGGCCATGGCCAGATCCACATCCGAATCCACATAAATATGGCACACCCCTTTGTCGTGCTTAATCACCGGGATGGTGGCATGCTGAGTTACTGTGTCCATCAGCGCATTCCCGCCACGAGGAATGATGAGATCAACAAACCGGTGGCTTTTGAGCAGAGCAAGAACTATCTCACGGTCAGTCTTGTCGATAAAGGTAATTGCTCCTTCGGGAATTCCTGCCTCTTGGGCCGCCTCCCCAAGAATCGTCGCAAGAGCCAAATTGGAATGGTGCGCCTCGGACCCCCCGCGCAGCACGCACACATTGCCGGATTTGAGACAGAGGGCCGCCGCATCAGCGGTCACATTGGGACGAGATTCATAGATGATCCCGATCACCCCAATCGGCACACGCACTCGACCGACTCTCATTCCATTGGGTCGTTGCCAGAACCCCATCGATTCGCCAACCGGATCCCGCAAGTGCGCAATCTCGCGAATGTGCAATGCCATATCGGCAATTCTTGGTTGCGTCAAGCGAAGTCGATCCGCCATAGCAGACTGTGAGGAATTCTCTTCGAATGCTGAAAGATCTTTTTCGTTGGCCTCAAGAATCGCTTCTTCCCCGGCCTCTAACGCATCAGCCATGGCCATTAACGCTGCATTCTTTTTCATGGCAATCAATCCACTTAATGGGCGGGCAGCCTGTTTGGCTCGTTGAAGTAAGGGTTTCAGGTATTCCTCGGGGGAGATCTCTTCCTCTTCTCCTGAAACTTCAAATTCATCTTGAGATTCATCTGTTTGCATAGTCTTATGGTTTCCCATGGTCATAGAAGTCTGTGGCGAATAAATGAGGTGACAATATTATGGGCGGAACAGTGTTGAGAATACCTGGCAGTCCCAAAAACCGTCAAGGAAGCGAGGATTGGAATGGGTGTTGAATAGCTTCGTGCTGAACCAACATTAAAAATTATGAAATCATGGATCATAATGTTTGTTTTGAGTAGCTCATACATTCAATTGATAACGTACCTCACCACGTCTGAAGCTAGCTGCCAAAGTTGCTATTAAGTGTTGACTCTTTTTTAGGAGGGAAAATCGGAAAACGCTCTTATTTCGGAATCAGTCCCGAACCTATCCCAGTCTCGGGATAAGTATATAAGAAAAGGTTTCCTGAAATGCGTACCTGGGGCGAAAGCACAATTGTGCACGATATGAGCGTCTACTTGAAAATCGGAAGCAGAAGGCAGATCAACCCCTACAGCCTATATCTATGGTAAAATACCTTTTGACTACAGAAGAAGAGGGGGAGTGTCATCATGTTGAAAGGAAAAATACCCAATCTTTCGTTCCTGCCACTCACACTCATTTCATTTAGTTCATGTCTTACTCTCTTCCCATTGGAAAATTCGAAGGTTGAGGCCGCTCTGAATGCCAACGAAGTATTGACCGCTGGTAACCGGGTACAAGCGGACAATTCAACCATAAAAAGGTCTATTGACGTACGAAAGCCACAAGGTTGGGAGAAAAGGTTATTGGGGGAAACATATTCTCAAAACACTTTCCAAAAGAACCGATTTCAATCGCAAAATAGCTCTCTGCTTCACCTGAAATCACCAGGAAAACTGCCAGGCATTGAATTAGGAGTCGAAATGCATAGCCTTCAGGCTTTTGAATCGATCATTCCTTCAGAGAATTTTCCAAAAGGCCTGGACCTCAAACAGGATAAACCTCTTCTTCTCCCTCCCTCAATCAGTGGTCCAGATTACAATGGAGGATTCATCCGGTTCACCTGGTAACAAAAGTCGCTTCACCCCTCACAAATATATGTCCCCGAATCACCCACAACCAAGGTTAGAATGGCCAAAAAAATTTCAGCTCGTAGGAATCCTCCGAATAGGAAAAAGTTGACGGAATTGATTGGAAAAGGAAGAAGCCTTTATGGTATAAAAATAGGTCGAAGTCAACAGTTCTACGAGTGTGCCGAGGTAGCTCAGTTGGTAGAGCACAGCCCTGAAAAGGCTGGTGTCCGCAGTTCGATTCTGCGCCTCGGCACCACGAAAACAAAAACTTCACGTGTTCTCTCGCCTACTAACATGAACCTCAAAACCATCCCTCCAGTAAGGTTTCCTCGCAATGTTTCTGGATCGTTGTTGATTATTGTAGCCTGCCTGGGAATATTAGGGTACCAATCCCTCTTTGCCGCTGAAGGTGAGGGCGAAAAATTGGCTCAAGCCTTTTCTCAACCTTCCCCTCCCCCAAAAACCAGGACCGTTGTTGCGGACCTCTTAATGATTGATGGCGCGTTTTATGTGGTTCGTGGGGAACGTGGAGAAATTCGAATAGAAGTCACCACGGAAACTCAACTGGAGGAATCATTCACCTTTGGCGATCGCATAAAAGCAATTCTCTTACCCAACGACAAGGCAATTGCCATAACAAAAGCCAAACCAGGCGAACCGATTGGGACAAGAAGCGGAGTTCCCGTCACCACGACTCCCCCTCCCCCTTCAGGCACTAAGACGGAACCGACAACTCCCCCTACAACTGTGTCACCCAATGTGCGGATCATCATTGCCGACATCCTAATGGTGGATAAAAATTTTTATATCATCAGAAGCGACTATGGAGAGATTCAAATTGAAGTGACACCGCAAACCCAGTTATCAGAGTCCTTCGAGTTTGGGGATCGGATCAAAGCGCGGGTTACCCAACAGGATAAAGCATTATCCATTGTCCGTGCGAGTCCAGATGAAGCCCCCGGCATTCGCTTGGAAGAAGTCCCTTTACCCTCAATTCCGACGGCACCTTCAATTGTGATTGCTCCAGAATCAGAGTCAACACTCCCCAAAAATGACACATCAACCACTGCTCAAAAGGCGCCTCAAAAATTTCGTACGGTTGTGGCCGAGGTCTTAATGATTGATGAAAACATGTATGTTGTCAGAGGCGACCGTGGAGAAATCCGTATCGAGGTTACTCCTCAAACAATTATTTCAGGATCCTTTAAGTTCGGGGATAGGATTAAAGCCAAAATTTTACCAAATGATACCGCATTATCCATCGAACGCGCCCAGCCAGATGAATCTCTTGGGACCCAGACGCCCTAGGAACCTGTCGGACTTAGGATGAATCGGCTGCAAAAGTGTCTAAGCGGTCCATATTTCACCGCTTTCTTCGACCATAGTCCCACTATGG
>JACDDF010000536.1:725-2677 GCA_013817135.1 Nitrospirales bacterium | reverse complement strand
TTGGAGTTGGAAGCGGACAGGCAGTCGATCTTCCAGAATCCATTCAGCCAGGGATTGCAAATGGAGGACTCCAAAGACCGGACTCATATGGACGGGACAGCGGTCTCCCAATGAATACTGCTTCACGATATCGCGCGCCCACTCGTAATCGGCCCGGTCCTTCAAGACAAACTTCACTTCGTCTTTTCCGGACAGATAACTAAGGGTATCCCACCGCATCCGGTCCGTCATGCCACTACCCGGGCATTTCACATCCAAAATAATCGAAACCCGCTCATCCACGTTGGCAATATCAAACGCTCCGCTGGTTTCCAGCATCACCTGAAATCCGGCTTCGCATAATTGTGTTAACAATACCAGAGAGCCGGGTTGATGCAATGGTTCACCGCCGGTCACCTCGACGAGCGGACAACCATATGATTGCACCTGCGCCAAAATTTCCTCCATCGGCATGGTGTTTCCACCATGAAAGGCATACTCCGTGTCACACCAGGTGCATCGAAGCGGACAACCCGTTAACCGGACAAATACGCACGGTTGTCCCACACGGGTGGATTCCCCTTGAAGGCTGTGAAAAATTTCGGTGATCTTTAAAAAAGGCAAAGTGGTCATAAGAACCCTCAACTCCACGCACGCATCAGACGACATTGTACTCAAAGCGTGGGGTGAGGGGGAGGGGAAAGGAGAAATGTGCGCAAAATGGCGGTCCAAGATGAAAGATTGTCATAGGGTAGGTCGGGTTAAGTTGGATTTTTCGATCATGTGAGACGCAGAGTGGGGACTCTTGAATGTAAAGGATCGGAGAAGCTGTCAATGTGGCGCAAGCAAGTAGGGCAATTTCATCTCAGATGGCTGCCTCCTAAGCCCATTGTGTAATTGGCCAACCTCGTTGGCGGGCAATGCGGCCCATGCCACGAATGGGATTCACCACAAAGGGATGGCCAACCAGTTGGAGTGCATGGAAATCTCCAGGGCTATCGCCATAGGCATAGCTACGGCTCAAGTCCAGATTGAAGCGGGTGGCCAGGCGCTCCACATACCGGCCTTTTCCCTCACCATAGGGCAATGGGGCAAACACCTTCCCCGTATAGAGTCCTGCCTGGGATTCCGGTCTCGCGCCAAAAACTAATGAGACTCCAAGCGCCGCCGCTAGGGGTTTCACCAAAAACTCTGGTGATCCGCTGACGAAGGCCACGACATGTCCCGCATCCTGATGGCGGGATAAACGATTCAAAGCCCTCGCGGAGACCCGTGGGACAACATATAACTCCACGTACTCGTTGGCCAATTGCTCAATGAGGGAGACATCATGCCCCATCAGGTACAGCTTCCTCCGTCGCAGAGGGCTAAGCGAAATGGGCGGCATCTGCCGAATGGCATATTCCAGGCTGTGCCATAGTTCCGGCCAACCCATGACACCGTCTTGCCAGAGATACCGGAAAAACCCGATTTCAATCGACGCGCCGGGAATCAATGTGTTATCCACATCGAAAAAGGCACCGATCCAGTGCTGGGAATGAGTCAGGGGTGCGGGCGAAGTGGTCGAGCGGGTCATGGTGAGCTATAAAATCCGAACGGTCAGATGATCAATGAATGGTCGGGATTCTACCCCGCGCTCCACTCGTTGACAAGGACATCAAGAGGTTTCATAATCTGCTTACTTCGTGCCGAAGTGGTGGAATGGCAGACACGCACGTTTGAGGGGCGTGTGGGGAAACCCATGCGGGTTCAAGTCCCGCCTTCGGCACCAATCCCTTACCTTTGCCTTTCTGATTTCTTCAATAATCTAAAATGTTCTGGCATCTCCCAAGCGCCTGGATAAGGGAACGTGAGGGTTCATCCCCCCGAGCCGTTCAGGGCGGCTCCATAATCTTTGAAAATAAATTATCCCATGCTAACCTGTACCCATATGGATTCGCAGACGGTTATCTCTACACTTCAGGCTCACCAAA
>JACDDF010000536.1:0-715 GCA_013817135.1 Nitrospirales bacterium | reverse complement strand
CAAAAAGAACTCAAGGAACTTGGGATTGAGCATTTGGCATTGTTTGGTTCGGTGGCAAAGGGAGAAATGAGTCCCGACTCCGATGTGGACCTGTTAGCGACATTTATCAAGTCCAAGCCTTTATCGTTATTAAAGGTCATAGGCATTGAGCGAAAAATTTCTGAAATCCTTGGGCGTCCGGTAGATTTGGGCGAGGCAAGTGCGGTTAAGCCGCATGTAAAACCCTACATCGAACGGAGTCTCATTAATGTCTTCTAAACGGGACCCCAAATGGTGAATAGAAGACATCCTTGGCAGCATGCAGGAAATTGAAGACACTCTTTATGACATTGACCAGCCGACATTTTTGGACAATCACACACTGGTCAATGCCGTGTCCTTTGACCTCTTGAAAATAAGCGAAGGGGTGAAGCACCTTTTAGAGACCGATATGGAATTACCGGCCCATGAACCCTGGCAAGATATCTACCATCTTGGTAATCGCTTGCGTCATGCCTATTTTGGAATTGACCGAGAACGAATTTGACTCGTGGCGAAAGAGGACCTCCCCTCCCTCAAACACACTTGTCACAACATGTTGAAAACTCTCCCATAAAGGCTTGGAGATACTCACCAACATCCGCTCCTCTCCAAGTTCCCCCTCTTCTATTGTGGTTTTTCCCGGTCTGCATTAGGCTTTCTCCTATCAGGGAGGGATGCTCTGCCCATTTAAGCG